>SMVS01000056.1 GCA_004357435.1 Nitrospina sp.
AAGGGGTCCACCTCAAGCAGATGGTGGAGGAATTCGAAAAAGAACTGCTTCTGGAAGCTCTGGAAAAAACCGATTGGGTGAAAAACAAGGCCGCCAAACTGCTCGGCTTGAACCGCACCACGCTGGTCGAAAAACTCAAAAAAATGAACATCAAACGCGCCCCCTAACCCTCTGTCCCTTGCAGGGAAGGCAGATGGCTGAGCTCTTATGTCATGCCTGATAGTGGTTGAGTACCAGTCAGAGTTTGGACCATTTTTGCTCCGGGCCTTGCCCGGGCAGGGTGCCCCTGCAGGCAAAGGGGTCACACTTTAGGTGTGCGTTCAACAATAGCTGGGCATAATTCCAGAGTTCGGCTGGTTGCGTCTCCCGCAGGGAGTGATAAATGGCTGAACCCCACCTGTCAGGCTGAACTTGTCGAAGCATGACCAAATACGCCCCTCCTTTTCAAGGAGGGGATACAGGGGAGGTTATCTTTAACCCCTTCCAACCCTCCCCTTGGCAAGGGGCGGGACCGGCGAGTCGCCAGTGCCAATTTTTCATCCTGTAATCCTGTCAAAAGAGAGTTGAAATATTTGCGTCCAGCTACGTGCGGGTGGGATAATGGCGGCAAGCAATTATCTCTAGGGGAAGAGTCCGGGCGATGTTGAATATATTTGTTGAAGCCAATTGCAACCGCTACGTGCGTGATGAATGCCAGTTTTGCCACGTCTACGAACCGCTGGCGAAAATCGACCGTAGCGATTGGCATTTACTGCCGGAGCAGGCGCAGGTGATGGCGGATAAAATCCGCAAATTGGATATCTTTATGGAATTGGCCCAACGCGAGATCAACTTGACGGGCGGCGAACCTTCGCAGAACCCTCACCTCGTCGAAATCTTTAAAATCTTCCGCCAGCTGGCCCCCAATGTGCGCTTGCACACCAACCTCGACATTCATTCCAAGACATCCTCGCGCTGGACGCGGCTGGTGGAAATTATGAAAATGAAAGGGCGGGTGGATTTCACCCTGTATCCCACCGTTTGGGAAACGCGGCAAAAACCTCTCCTCAAGGAGATTCTCACTCTGCAGGACGAACTCATCGTCAACATGATATTCGAAAAAGTGCCGGACCTGTTGACCCAGATCAAAATTTTAATCGAATTCTTTACCACGCAGGGGGAACGGTTCAACCCGGTCCTCGCCCTGCTGGAAAATTACCGGTTAAACGTCGCCAACATTCTCAAAGAAAATCCTGAGTGCAGTGAAGAGGAATTTATCAAGTCTATGGAGGGCGCGGAGAATTACACCTGTGAGGGCGGCTTCACGTTTTTGGTCAACGCCATCCTGGGATTTTTTGTGGACGAGCACGGCAAGCGCGCCATGCAGTCGCAACCGTTTCCGAAGAGCAACAACCTGCTGGAATGCACCATCCCCCGCGGCACCATCGAAATCATGACGGTGCAACAAACCGGCGAAATGACCCCCTGCTGTGACGTGGGCAACTTGCAATGCCAGCCCAAGTTCGGAAATTTATTGAACGATTCGCCGGATGAAATCATGCGGCAAATTGAAATTTCGCGGGCCAAGATGATTGCCGGCGCCCAAAAAAATCGCAAAAATATCGACGCCGGTAAAGCCGGCGAATGGGTTGAAGAAGGAATCCCCCCTTACTGCGTCTAACCGGGCAAGGCCCGGAGCTGGATGGGTCTTGGTTATGTGCTCAACATTTATTGGGCAGGGTTCAGGAGTTCCACTTGCGTCCAATAACAAACCATAAATCCCTCCAGCCCTCTTCTAGAAGGGGGAGTTATTTATGCGCCACCCTTGTTGAGGCCACACCCGGTTCCCCTTGCCTCCAGGTGCAACCTGGCTACGGGCAGGGAAAAATAGCGTGCAACGCGTCCACCACCAACCTCTGCGGCTTTTGATGGAGTCTTTCCTTAAAAGCCTCCAGCCACTTGGGAACCATACCTTCTCCCTCATCACGCCTGGCTTTCTCTTTTGGCACACAAAAAGATTTTGGATGCTTGCCCTGCAATTGGAAATGTTCGTGGGCATCCACGATGCCCTGAATATAAGCCCGGCAGATGGCGTCATCAAACAACACGGTGTCACCCGTACAGAATCGGACTATATCCATCCCCTCCCATCCCTCGGAACTCCATGCCGGCTGAGCGCAACTTAAAAAAGAAAACAACAAAACGGTTCTCATAAAAATATTTTTCATGGATTCCCAAGAGTTTTGAATAAGAATACGCATAAACGCCAGCCTGGTTGAACCTGCAGGCAATGGTCTGTCCCTAGTATTATGGCAAGCTGTTGTTGAGCGCAAGTAGCGTGTGGCCCCTTTTTTCTCCGGGCAGGGTGCCCCTGCAGGCAGATCGCTGAACTCTTGAACCACGCTCGACAATTATTGCGCAAGTAGCGTGTGATTCCTTTTTTCTCCGGCCTGAGTGCTACTGAAAAATTTAGTGGCGAAATGGCGGATCGGGGAACATATTACGAGTGTGTTCATTATTAGGAGGTATTCTATGGAGGCTAAGAGTCCACCTCGCTAGACAAAATTTAGAAGCTGACGAATTAAAAAAAATGGTTCAAATATAAATTTGAACGTGCCCGGAGAGGTTGCAAGCAACCCCGGGCCTCAAGAAAAGTGAAAAAGCGCGTTGGCCCTGCTTCCAGCGCGCTTTTTTTCCCGGCGAAGCGCCGGAGCCAAAGGGCCGGGCAACACCCGGTCAACACCCGGTCAACAAATTCGGTGGTCTGGATCCGGTCTTCCTTCCAAGTGTAGGGACCATTGCCCTTCTCATCCAGTGTCGCCTCGTAAGTTCTTTCTTCCTCCTGAATTTCCCACACCCCCGCCACCGGGCCTCTGCGCCACACAGGAAGTGAGGAGGATGAGGAGAAACACCACCCCCGCCATGCGGGTCTATCGCAGGATCGTTTTATGGGATGGGTTCTTGCGAGTCGTCATTTTTTGAAATCAAGGGAACGCTGAAAATTTTATCTCGACTGTAGATGGGCTGGTAAAAATTGTCAATAAATGGATCAGGTTTTGGTTTTTTATTCGACCTGGTTCAGACGGTCTCTCATCTTGTCTTCGACATCGGCGACTCTCTTCCTGGCCCCATCGACCATTCTCTTGGGAGCGAGTCCGCGCTCCCCGGCTTTTTTCTTCTCGGCTTCAATGAACCCCAGCTCCCCGTCTTTTTTCTCCTCGGCTTCACAACCGTTCAACATCAGGGCCAGCGCCACCATCGCCGCGCAACTCAGAATGATCTTAAAAACCTTCATACCCGGACCCCTCCATATAAATAATGAGGCTTCAGTATAACCACTTTTGGTGGGCAATGCCCGGCCAGTCCCCCTTCGGGGCATAAAGCTGATGAAGGGATATCACACATGCCGCTGGCCCCAAACTGATCCACTCAGACTTGTGCTCAACAAATGTTGAGAGCTCATCCGAGTTAGACCGATTGAGCCTCCGGGCCTTGCCCGGTTGCCTCCAGCCACAGGCTGGCCCCCTCGCGGGGGAGGCGGATGGCAGAACTTTGAGAAAATGCCAAATAATTGCTGAACAAAATATTGAGTTCGACTCCTTTTAGTTCCGGGCCTTGCCCGGTGGGTCCCAGGCGCAGGCTGGCTAGAGACTGAGTTTTCTTTCCTGGATTTCAGCACGTCTGGTTTTCGCCAGTTTCTGGAGTTCACCCAGGGCTTTTCTGGCACGCGCGGCGGCGGCTTTTATATTCTTGGTTTCAAAACTTTCATTTTCCGCAAGGTAGGCTTCGTAAGCAGATAAAATTTGTTCATGGGTTGTCATGTAGAACTCCTTTTGATGTGTGATTGATCACTACAGGGAAAGATTGAAGACCGGCTTTTATACCTTTTACCACTAATCCGGCTGGAATTTCCACTGGGAAATAAAAAAAATCATTCCCCGACCGCAACGAAAAGAACCCGCGGGTCAATCCCGCGAGTCCTTGAAAAATTCGGTGGGCCGTCACGGGATCGCACCTGGGAATGACCTTGGGATCCAAATGTATTTTCCAGCACCCGCTCGCCCAATGGCAACGGACCCGGCTTGGGCCACGGGTCTTTTGTGCCTCCATTAATAGCCACCATCGGGCCCATCACATGATCCTCGAGCGGGTCGCTGGCATGCAGAGTGCCGTTATTGGGGTGAGCTGGGGAAAGCGTTACCAGATTTTTTTTTATAAAACCTGGCTTAAGAAAAATTGTGCGCGGGGATGTTGCGGGTTATCAAAAAATATTTGAGGCGTTCCTTCTTCCAGTATCTCGCCGCCATCCATAAAAATAATACGGTCCCCTGCCCGGCGGGCGAAACCCATTTCATGCGTCACCACCACCATGGTCATGCCCTGGTGAGCCAGACTTTCCATTAATTCTAAAATACCTCTCACCGCTTCCGGGTCGAGCGCTGAAGTCACTTCGTCAAACAACATGATTTGCGGCTTCATCACCAGCGAACGGGCAATGGCAACGCGTTGTTGCTGGCCCCCGGACAACTGGCTGGGATAACTTCTTTCCATACCCTCCAGGCCTACTTTATTCAGCAAGGCCATGGCGGTGGCCTCAGCCTTGCCTGAAGAAGTTTTTAGCACAGCGGTTTGCGGCAGGGTCAGATTTGCCAAGGCTGTTTTGTGTTCAAACAAGTTGAACTGCTGGAAAACCATGCCCACCTTTTGCCGAATCTGATTCAAGTTGGTTTCTTTACGAGTGATATCCACATTATCAATCCAAATGTGACCGGCATCCACGGTCTCCAATCCGTTGAGAGTTCTTAACAGGGTACTTTTGCCAGAGCCACTGGGGCCTATGATGACCAGGACCTCGCCTTCCTCTACTTGCAGGGTCACTTGTTTTAAAGCCACTACCGGTTTTCGCCCTTTGGTATGAAACGTCTTTGAAACTTCTTCAACTTTAATGATGAAATTTTTCACTGTTTTATTTTTATTATTATCCATAAATTCAGGGCGCCTGTGAAAATCGGGTTGGGCCACGAGCGGCTCTTATCTCTTAAGGGCCAGCGAGTGGCCTGGATAGAAAATATTGAACCATGAGCGGTCTCATAAATTACAAAGAATTCTCGATGCGGCCAAATTTGGTTTCTGCCCAACGTCCCAGTCGCAATACAGGGTAACAGTAAACAAAATACAGAAGCGCCACTAAACCGTAGAGAGTCATCAACTCGCTGGGATACCGTAACGCCGCTTGTTCTCCGGCTCGCAACAGCTCCGTAATACCAATGACTGAAACAACCGACGTTCCTTTAATGATCAACACGTAAACCCCGGTCATAGGGGGTATCATCAATTTCAAGGCTTGGGGCAAAATCACGTGCCCTAATGTTTGCCATTTTGACATCCCCAGCGCCCGTGCCGCTTCGACTTGACCTTTGGGGACTGCTTCAATACCGGCGCGAACAATTTCAGAAACATACGTGGATGTGTAGAGGCTCAAGGCAATCACGGCGGCGGGAAAGGCTTCAAACTTCAACCATTCCACTCCGGTTGCCGGCAGGACAAAGTAAATCAAATACAATTGCACCAGAAACGGCGTCCCACGCAGGCAATGAATATAAACTCCCAAAGCGGCCTTAAGGATTTTCATTCGTGAAGCACGAATCAACCCAATGACGAACCCCAAAAAGCTTCCCAACGCAACGGTCCACATGGAAATTTTGATAGTCAACCAAAGACCTTTCATCAATAATGGAGCAGTGATTAGAATCGTTTCACTCATTGCATTTCATCCTGTTTCATGGTCCCGCCAAGCGTCGTTGCGCCCAGTTGGAAGCCCACAACAAAACCAAATAAATCACCAGATAGCCTAGAGCCACGGTTACAAATGCCTCGGTAGGGATCAACCGCTCGGTCATCACGGTGACCCCTGCGCTAAACAATTCAGACACGCCGATAAAACTCACCAGGGAACTGTCCTTAATGAGAATGGCGGTTTGGCCGAGGAGCGGCGGCACCACTCGCGCCAACGCCTGGGGCAATACCACGTGACGCATGCGCTGGATATAAGTCATGCCAAGGGACATTGCGCCCTCCACCTGCCCCCTGGCAACGGATTGAATTCCTGCCCGGATAATTTCACTCATGTAAGCTCCTGCGTTCAGGGCGAGCGCCAGAATGCCGCCTTCCAACTCATTCAATCGACGATCCAATAGGGGAATTTCCGGAAGCGCAAAATAAATGATATAGATTTGAACCAACAGCGGAGTCGATCGGATGGCCTGGACGTAACTGGCGGCAAGACGCCAAAGGATGGGGTTTGGGGCCAGACGCAAACAAGCAAAAACAGTTCCAATGGCCAATGACCCAAACAGCGCCACGAAAGAAATTTTCAGGGTGGTGCAAAGCCCTTCGTAAAACTGGGGAATGTATTCGGCGAGGATTCGATAATTATAGAATTCCAAGAGAAAATTCATGAATGACTCAATGATCCTGTTTCCATGATGTACCGCTCATCCAATAATCGATCAATCGATCCAATCTTCCATCCGCTCGAATAAAGGTGAAATAATTATTCATCCATTGCAGAAGGTGCCATTCATTTGAACGGGTGGCAAAACATAAAGGATCCCGTGTTATAGCTCCTGCCAAAACATGCAAATTGGCAAAATCCTCCACCGTCGATTCGGCTTCATTACGCACAGTGATTCCCGCATCCACCCGCTTCGTATTGACCGCCAGAGCCACCGCGGCGGCGCCGCCGGAAAATTCTTTGATTTTAGCGGCACCACACTTTTTCCTGAGAACCCCTACATTACTGCTTCCTTGAACGACGCCAACAGTAAATTCCTTCTCACAAACGTCCTGCCATTTTTTGAACGGTGCGGAGGTCTTGGAATAGAGAACGATATCGACAAAGGTATAGGGATCTGTAAAATTCAATACCAGAGCGCGTTTGGGGGTGGGTGTCATATCTGCCGCCAGAAAATCGGCTTTCTTGGAAAGCACGGCAGGAATCAACCCCTTCCAGTCATAATCGAGGATTTTCAACTCGACGCTCATATCTTGAGCCATCATCGAAATCACATCAATGACAAAACCGGCACGCTGACCTTTCTTGTCAATGAAACTCATCGGAGGTCCCTGGGATTGAACGGCCACGCGTAGCTCCCCACGCTTCAAAATATCCTTGATGACGTCCGTTTCCGCATAGGCATTGGATACCAAAAAATTTCCAGATAAAAATAGGAGAAACAGCCATCCAAATCCTTTGACTCTGCTTCGTGACATAATTAAACCTTTCATTAAGTACCCCAAGCCCCTTCATCATAAAGCAACCATCCGCATAGTTGAGCTGTGGCAGTATTAAATTATTTAGAGAGTTTGAATCTTTGGACGAAAATGGCCATGGCATCCTCAATCTTTATCAAAACTACATTTTTTTTCCCAAAACATCACTCGGTCCACTTTACGCTAACGGTGAACCGTAACAAGTGGTAAATATTCGATGCCAAACAAAAAGGACCTGCGGGCCAAGCCCGTAAGTCCTTTACCCGACCAAAAATCCTTTAAATTTGAGCCCGGAAACGGCTCCCTGCCGGAAGGGGGATTGCATTACGGGAGCGGGTCCTTTAAGAGTTCCGCGCCAACATTAAATCGGTAAGCATAATCCTTGGTTCCATTTAAAGTTGCTTTAAAGGTATGCAGGCCCAATTCATCAACGACAGCTGGGGGCGCACTGGCTCCCTGCTGAGAGTGTTGTCCGCAAACGACCCAAAGCGGACATTCGCGGTGCATGGCTACAACTAGCCATAAACAAAAGAAAACTATCCAATTAATTCAATCTATCTTTATGTTTATTTTTTTTCTAGCATTAGCATCTGACACTTGTTTTTAATTTTGATGGGGGAATAAATATGAGACTTATCTACACGTTAATGGCAGGGATAATGTTAATGGGCCTCGGCCTGAACTCCCAAGCAAAGGCTGCTAATCTTTGTAAAGGGTACGGGCCACAAACACCAAGAGACATCAGTAGTACTGCAGGATCAAATGCTCGTTCATTCACTATGGCTCCGTCATCTGAAAACATGAACCTTTGCAATATCCACTTTCATACCAATGCAGAACATAAAGGACCGGGTTTCTCTGTTTCCGCAGGTGGGGGAGAACATGGTGGATTCAAATGTAATGAGACCCCAAAACTGACGGCCGCTGAACTCAAAGATTCAACTCATGGTCATGGAGCCTGTCACGGGGTTAAGCCTGGAGATACGATTGAGGTGCATTGGGTTCACACATCCTGCGATGTGAAACCGGGTGAAGGTCTTGGTTCTTGTCTATCTGACCAGTGCACAAATCCTCAGCTGAGAGTTGAAACACAAGTTTTCCTCGTCGTCAATGATCCGAATGCTGCAGACTTCGGTTCATTTGCATATGGTGGCAATATGGCTAATGGCTTGCACCAAGCTAAATCCTTGCCTACAGGAACAGGGGATCCAGTCGTTTTTGCCGGGTCCACTACAGGTCCAAGTTACACTGAGGAAAAATGTTCTCCGATGCAGGTAACTTGGAGTGTGCGTCCGTCATGCACGAAGATCAATATTGCTTCCCTTAATACTTGGTGTGAGGGCAATGCCTTTAATGAAAATCATGCCCATGGTGTTCGTCAGCTTGTAACCTCTCCGGAACTGCTTTCGACGATCAAGTAAGAAATTAACCAACTTTAAGAAATGCAGAGCTTTTTTTTGGAGCTCTGCCTTTTTTGCATTTAATTACTAGCAGACATACATCAAGATGGAATTTCCGCTTTGGGTCAGAAGGAGCAGCTCATCGGCGAATTTTCGCACTTCCCCGAATGTCCGCTTATGGCCGAATGCCGACATGTCTGTTTACGACCCAAAGCGGTCATTCAACTGAACTGTTTATTTTCACTATCAAATTGAGGTTAGATCATTATGAAAAGCGCATGCACTTCACATAAGGGCTGGTATTACGGTTTGATGGCTACTCTGCTACTTGTTGTCACAGGTTGCAACTCACAAGCCAATGTTGCTGCACTTAAAAAAGAACTAAAGACCTACACAGATCAGGAACAATTAACACAGCAGCGGTTTAAGATAATGGATGAGATGGATTTTGTAACCTATACGCAACAGCGCTGGGAGGACATACCTCATAGTCATGCCGATCCTGTTAAGGTCACGTGGCCGGATGGACGTGTAACAACTTCCCTGGATGTGCATATCGAAGATATGAAGAAAATGTTTGAGATTGCACCTAACACTTCCATCCAAGAGCACCCTGTTAAGACAGCCAATGGTGACTGGACCGCAATGACAGGCATTCTTAAGGGTACTGTAACTTCTACTGGAAAGTCATTTGAAATAACGATGGTCACTGTTGCCAAATGGGATGGCCTTAAAATAGTAGAAGAACAACTGTTTTGGGATAATGCAAGTCTGTCTAAACAAATGGGATTTCAATAGTCATCCGTGCCGACCGGATCGCGTGACCGCTTATGGCCGACTGCTGACGACCCAATGCGGACAATAATAATGAAGAGTGAAAATGAGTTTACTGAGATGATATAAAGCTGGCTTCTCATAATATTATATCTCTAGCCAATTTCCAAATTTGGTCCACATTCGTTTGACGAGCTACAGCAAAAAATTAATACTTAATCAAGAAAGCATCTTTTGAATTCTTCACATAACTACTTAAAAATCCTGACACTTTTCTTGTTAT
>SMVS01000057.1 GCA_004357435.1 Nitrospina sp.
CCATTGGAAAGATGCCAAAACCGGTAACTGAAATTAACGGCTTTGCCGTTGGGCAGATAATATTCGATGCCGGCGCCCGCTTGCAGAATGAATTGGAAGGCCGTTGTGATTTCGAGAGATCCTTTATGCCAGTTGCCAACAGACATCCCACCGCCCGCGAAAAGAAAAGGCGCCCATTTTCTTTCCGGGCGGACAAACTTATATTCCAGTTGGAAAGGGGTGAGCCCGATCAGGTAGGTGGGAAATCCATCCACTTTTATCTTGTCGCGTTCCGGGTCCAATGTTGAAATAGCGATCGAGAAGTCCACCACCCAATACAACGCCCCCTGGTAATATGAATCTCCCATGACGCCGGTGAGGTTGTATTTGAAGTAGGGGGAAAAGTAGGCGAATTGGATATCGGTCCGGTTGTTTCCCGGTTCAATCACCGGGGGGATGTTGATGGTGAAACCGTATCCCAATTGCAAGCCGAGCTCGTACTGCCCCGCCGCAAACCGGTCGGAATAATCCGGAATTTGTATCGATCCTTGTCCCGGGATGAGTCCGATTTCAGCAAGAATTCTATAACCCGGAAAAGCTCCAGCCTCCTCCTGGAATGTGGTTTCTGTCGCCAATGATCCTGTGCTCAACGGCAACCGGTCAAAAGCGTTCGGCGCCGCATGAGCCACGCCTAAACTCAGGGCAAAGAATAATACTGGAATCCCTAGCAACCACTGCATACGCCCTCCCTAGCTCCCCTTAAAAAAGAGACGATATTAACATACCAGCAAAATGCAGCAACAGCCTTTAACCGTATTAATGGTCGTTAAACCAGGCAAAACCCTACAAATATTATTTTTATATCGAAACACGTCCTTTTCGGAACAAAAATAAGCCGGCAAGGCTCTCCCCAGCCGTTGATGAAATTTGTGATTGCGAAGCCTCGGTGTTAGTATCTGGGTTTGACCATCCCCGCGAAACATTTTGAGGGATAAGGCTAATTTCTTGAACCGTTCCCGTTTTTGACTGCATCTTAATTCTGCTCAGCTTTATCAGGCCGGGTGAGGTGCTCAGGGTGCAAACCACCAGGATGCTTTCCCCATGCCGACCCAGGAAGAAAAAGAGCTGGATGAAGTTCTGGTCCGGGATTTAAAAGCCGGCAAGCTGGAGGCATTCGACCAAATCGTCGAGATTTATCAGCGCAAGATTTACGCCCTGGCTTTTAACATGACCCGCAATCAGATGGACGCTCAGGACGTAGCTCAGGAAGTTCTGCTCAGCATTTACAGGAAGATCGACACCTTTCAGGGCAAATCGGCCTTTTCCAGCTGGGTGTACCGCATCACCCTGAACGCGAGCTACATGAAATTGCGTAACAGAAAAAAGGAGCAATACGTTTCACTGGATGAATTCATGCCCGCCTTTAACAACGCCGGGTTCCAGAGCGAAAAAATTACTGACTGGTCGGAAAACACGGAGTCGTTGCTGTTTTCCAATGAAACCAAGGGCATCATCGAAAAAGCGGTGGATCAGCTCCCGGAAAAGGAAAAGGTGGTGTTCATTTTGAGAGATGTCGACGGGTTGTCTACGGAAAAAGTGGGTGAGATTTTGGAACTCACCATTCCAGCCGTGAAATCACGGTTGCACCGTGCGCGGCTTTTTCTGAGAAAAAAACTGTCCACCTACTTTGACGAGTTTCACGCCAAGGAAAAAAAGAAATGATTTGCTGTAAAGAATGCATTGATCTGCTATACGACTATCTGGAAGGCACCCTGGATACCGGAACCATGGACTCTCTGGAAGAGCATTTTCAGGATTGCCCGCCGTGTATCTCATTTTTGAAAACTTATCAGAAAACCACGAATATTTGCCGGGAGTCCTTGGCCAAAATTGAAATTCCGGAAGTGGTGCAACGCAAACTCAAGGAATTTCTTCATAAAAATATTCAGAAAGCCTGAGTCTCCCCGGCGCCCCTGAAAATCAATGCCCGCCCCCTAAAAAGGAAGATTGACAAAAAAATGTTTTATTGCTTAACTGGTGTCGCAATCAAAGCCATTAAATCACCAATAAATAGCTGTAGCGCCTTGGAATGACAGTGAGTTTTTTAACCCATGCTTGCCGAGAGGAATCCTGATGGTGGAAATGAAGGTTGAAGGTTTGACCCTGGATCCGTTGACCAATATGCCGATTATTATTTTAAAGGACGTTTCAGGAGATAAGGCTCTGCCCATTTGGGTTGGTTTTTTTGAGGCAAACGCCATTGCGCTGGAGATTGAAAAAATTGCGACCCCCCGGCCCATGACCCATGATTTGATGCAAAATCTGATCTCCAACATGAAGGCCGAAATCAAACATATTCTGGTCAGTGAACTGAAGGACAACACGTTCTATGCGGTCATTTCTCTCGCGGTGGGAGAAGCAACTTTGAGTATCGATTCCCGGCCCAGCGATGCTATCGCGTTGGCTTTGCGTGCCAAAGCCCCCATTTTCGTGAACGAATCGGTGATCGAAGCCGCCAAAAGCCTGGATCTGCCCGATGCCTCGAAGACCAACACCCAGGATAAAGATCAGTGGAAGCGGTGGCTGGACAATATCAAACCGCAGGATTTTGGGAACTTGTAAATCCTCTGAAGCCCCGGCAATGCGGCATCCCGCATTCTCCACCCACTATCGGTCCAGGTCCAATAATTTCCAGGGAACGTCATCCCTTCCGCTAAAACCACCGATTGAGAGGGCGCACCTTGGACTCCATCAAAAACGTCGGCATCTTCTGCAAGCAGAAACCTGGCATCAGCGAAGAAGTTTTGGGTGAACTGACCGACTGGTTGCGCCAAAAACATTATAATGTGCTGTTGGGCCCTGAAACCGCGCGGATTGTGGGCACAACTGCCGACCATAAAACAGAAGATATTCCTTCCCGGGTGGAATTGATCATCGTCCTCGGAGGAGACGGCACTTTATTGAGCGTCGCCCGCATTGCTCATTTACAGGAGGTGCCGATCCTGGCGGTCAACCTGGGAAGCCTGGGATTTTTAACGGAGGTGGCGCTCCCCGAACTCTACCAAACTCTGGAAGTGGTTCTCAAGGGAGAGTACACCACTGAAAATAGAATGCTTTTGAGCGCCGCTCTGGTCCGGGACGGCAAGCCCATACGCAATGACTTCGTATTGAACGACGTCGTGATCAACAAAAGCGCGGCGCGCATCGTCAACCTTGAAGTCCGGGTGGACGGTCAGGAAATGACTTCTTACCGGGCCGATGGATTGATCATCGCCACCCCGACCGGATCCACGGCTTATTCCCTCTCCGCCGGGGGACCGATCCTGCACCCCGCGATGAAAGCGCTTCTTTTATCCCCGATATGCCCGTTTGCTTTGACCAACCGGCCCATCGTGGTTCCCGATCTTTCCGTTCTGCAAGTCCGGTTGACGACCGACGAGGAAGTCCAGATCACTCTGGATGGACAAATAGGCTACCCGATGTTGCGCAACGATTACCTCGAAGTCCGGCAAGCACCCACTCCGGTGAGGCTGGTTCAGGCCCCCGGGAAAAACTATTACCAGATTCTGCGGCAAAAACTCCACTGGGGCATACCCACCGATGACCAGAAAACCCACTGATCCTCCACAATCCATTGTGGTTTGTGGAAAATCTCTGGACATCGGCACGCCGGTAATGTTGTGGGACCACCAGGACGGTTACTCGTGTCCGCACCGGCGCGGACGTCAGCCCTGCACGCAACACGACCGCTCATTGAATGACGCCCCCACCCAAAAGGCCACCGCTTACCAGATTGCCGATCCCGAAAAAGCTTATGAAGAATTGATCCAGACCGTCCACCAACTGGTTCTCCATTACGATGTGTGTTACAACTCCCGCCACTGCCATAAGGTGCTGGCGGACAGCACGTTCAAAGGCAGTCATTTTTACCTGGATCTGGATGGAACCCTGTACCAAACCTGCGATCTGTACTGGAAAACCAATACCGCTCCCGCCGATGATGGCTGGGGGAACGAGCGCGCGGTGCATGTTGAAATTTCCAATCTTTCCTGGCAGGCGCTGACGGACGAATCCGACCTCTATCACGCGCCCAAAGATTTATACCGGAAAACATCCCAGGGCTGGCGGCTGGACCTGCCGGAGCAATACCAGCGTACTTTGCGGAATCCAAAATTTCAGGCCTACGCGGCCAGAGGGTACGGCGCCCGCGGGTATTTTAGCAGGCGCATCAATGGCCGGACCGTCCGCATGTGGGACTTCACCGAAGAACAATACCAGGCGTTGATTCGTTTGTGCGTTGGCGTCCATGGAATGCTCAAAAATATCTCCCTCAAAGTGCCGTTCGATTCCGCAAAAAAATGCACCCCCCTCAGCAAAATTAAAAATTCCACCCGCTTCAAGGGAATCCTAGGCCATGCCCACGTGCAGTCCGGCCAGCAAGAAGGTGTTAAGAAAAAGTACGATCCCGGCTCGGCTTTCAACTGGGTCAGACTGCGCCGTGAATTGCGCCGTCATGCCAGGGAAAAATCCTGATCAGGCTTCACTCCGGCCTATTGAATGAACAAAAATTTTATTGACCTCACCCCGCTTTTGCAGGTAGTTTGTTAGTTAAATCATCCTCAAGGAAAAGTAATGAAAACAGGAATATTCCGGGACGAACTTCCCGGCGAAAAAAAAAGTATCATCAATCTGCTGATGACCGGCTATCTGGTGGTGATCTCAATCTTGGGATACATGGCGTTTTATTTGACTATACAAATGGGGCAGATCGACCGCATTCTCCAGCAGATGGATCGGGACGTTCTCACCACGGAGCAATTCAACGTTCTGCGGGACCGTCTATCGATCACCACCAAACGTCTCAGCGTCGAAGTGAAATGGCTGGCCGCTCTCGGCAGTCTGTTTGCGCTGATCGGAGGAGCGTACACTTATAATATGATAATTCGTCCGCTCAGAAAACTGGTCACTTGCATGGAGGAAGGTAGTGACGATCTTCCGGAAATCAGTTCCAACAACGAGATCAAACAATTGATGACTGCCTTTTACGCGGCCCGATCAAAAACCTCGCCAGCGAACCCGCAAAACGTTTCCAATAACTGACCGGGCAAGGCCCGGAGCTAATAGGTCGGGCTCTTCTTGCGCTCAACCAGCCTGCGGCTGGAGGCGGCTGATCAAACTTTTTCTTGCGCTCAGCAATTATTGAGCATGCAATTAGAGGTCAGCCCTCTGCCTCCCCTTAAGGGGTCATACCCCGCCGAAATCGTCAGTCATGCGTTGCAATTTCCCGGAAAAATCAAAGCCTTCATTTTTGGCCAGGCCGACCTCATCCATGAGGCGGATAAAATAATAATAGTTCATGCCCTCTTGCAACGCCTGTATCGCCTGCGCCACAGCCGATTCGTCCTCACCTACCGGGATCCACCCACTGCATCGCGCAGACGGCACAACAGAAAACGATCCGGACGGAAGCGCTTCGAGTCTGACCGCACCCTTAAGGTTGCGCCGGTTTTGATGATCCTCCATTTCCTGACGGAGCCACCGCACACATTGTTCCCGCAGAAGAAGCCCTTTTTCCCAGGCGCTGGCACTGGC
>SMVS01000058.1 GCA_004357435.1 Nitrospina sp.
AAACCGCTATGATAATTCTCTACGCCTTTATGAATGTGATTAAATGGAACTACTTGGCGAATTCCATTCGACTCAACTTCTATAAAATCAGGCTAGTGCTGTAGAGTATTTTTTTCTCATATCCGGGCATAGGATTTCATTCATGGACGCGGCTCAAATCCCACAAAAAAAACTCACTTCCTCCATCAAGCTCACTTTCTTATTCCTGCTTTTTTATGGGCTGATGCACCTCGCCCCTGCCCTTTCCGTCAATATCGGTGCGGGCACCTCTTTTACTTTTTTTGGTCCACAGATCGTAGCGGCTGAAGAAGACGAAGATGAGGAAGAGGATGAAGACGAAGATGAGGATGAGGACGAAGATGAGGAGGAAGCGGAGGCAGGTGACGGGGAACCTGAGGAAGAGGATTTGTCCTACCTCTACGATATCGGTCCCGCCAAGGAAATCCAAAACGCGCAGTTTGTCTTTCCCGGATTGGGTAACCGCAAGGCCACCTGGATGGCGGCCCAGTTACACATCCTCTTCGCCTCATTCATTCTGGGTTGCCCGATGTTTGTCGTCATCATGGAGGTCATGGGCGCCCGGCGGACCCAGGGGGTTCGAAAATCCATCATTCTGTCCAATGTATTCCTTGGCGTCCTGATCGGCACCGTCGTAGGGATTATTGGCGAAATTATAATTGGTATCCATTTAGGCGTCTTGTATGGCATGTGGGCCTGCGCCTTTGGCGCGCTGGTGGTCAGCTCCCTGAACTATTTCCACAAGCTCATGGACGTGAAATCCTCCGCTCTCGCTGCTGGTGTGGTGGGTACTATTTTCGCCTGTCTGGTGACCCCGGTAGAGCATCTCGAAACATCCGCAATAATTCTCGCGTTTGTAAACGGTATCGTGGGTGGATTGCTTGCCAACCTGATCATGTTTGCCGAAGCGGATTTCAAGTTCGAGCGGTTGGCCCACGAAATCACCAAAGTCATCGGCATCTGCTACAGTTTTACGGCCCTGACCGGCGGACTGTTCCTGTTAGTCATGCTGGTGGCCTACAAGGACTTCATCTCTTACCTGGTCAACACCTTTCCGGTCCTGTTCATGATCGGCTATCCGACCCTGTTCATCCTTGAAACCATCGTTATGTACATTTACGTGTACTCGTGGGAGCCGCTGAACAAATCGAATAAGAAGGGCCGGCATATCGTGACGGGTATTGTTTTAAATATACTGGGGCTGACTCTGCTGTGCGCGCTCGACGGCCCGGCGACCTTCATGCAAACGCCGCCGAAGCCGTACGGCGAACTGTTCACGGTGATGAGCGAATGGGACCGCCTCACCACCGCTACCTGGATGCCGCTCAATTACCACCGCCTGGTGGGCAACGGGACGTTTGGCGGGTTCATGGTAGGCATCATCGCCGCTTACATGTATCTCTGGTCCAAAGATCCCAAGGAAAAAGAGTATTACGACTGGGTGGGTTATATGGGCAACGCCATCGGCGTCATGATCATGATTCCCCTGCCCGCGATGGGATACATTTTTGTCGCCGAAATTTACCAGTACGACGCGACTATCGGCATGTACATCATGTCGGACCGCGAATCGATGTTCATGCTCGTCCAGGGACTGCTGGTCGGCACCATGTTCATCGCCAGCAACGTCTATATGTGGATCAGTATGCAACGCATTGAGAACGCCCAGCGGTTTTTCCCTTTCATGAAAATTGGTTTTGTTCTTATCATCATAGCCGCCACCATCTGGTTCACCCCACGCCGCTTCTTCGCCACCATGTTGCCGGAACCGGGCATGAATCCCGCTATGGTTCTGCCAGACAACCTGGCTTTTCTGGCGCTGATGGTTGCAAAAAATACTGCGGCTTTCACACTGGTGGCGATCACGCTGATCAACTACATTTTTTACACCATAGCGACTCGCACCGGAAAAATTCACTGGGGAAAAATCAATCCGCTGGGCCTGTATACCCTGATTTTTATGGGTTTCAGCGATATCTGGCTGATGAGCTGGATGGGCACCATCCGTGAATTGTCCCGGATGAACTGGCATATTTACAAAGTATTCAAGGATGTCACCCCCGAAAAATTCACCCCCGCTCTGGGCGAATCCGGATTTTTCGTGACCATCATTGTCTGGATATTTTTCCTGATTATGACGGCAATCATCTGGCTGGGGATCAAATATCCAAAATCGAAAGAAGAAAAAGAGACGGTGCCCGTAGAGGCCACACCTCAAATGGCCGAATAAGGATCGTTTCGGAGACCTGGAATGGAAATAAAAGAAAAAACTTTCCGGCAAAACATCAAGTTTAAATTACCAGTTTTTATGGTTCTTTCAGGAATCATCTGGGTGGTGGCGGGAAAATTTAATTTCCCCATCTGGTGGCAAATCGAATTCGTGGCCTTTGCCTTTGTAGGGTTGGTGATCTTTATCATCATGGACCTGCCGGCAATGGCCCCGGAAAAAGGCCCTGTCCAGACGACCGTGCGCTTGCTGGGGGCCTACGCCGTGCCTTCCATAATTTTCATCACGGTGACGGCGCAATTGCCTCAGTTCGACCCGTTGTATGAACTTGAAAAACTGAACCGGCCCCCGATAAAACTGGAAGGGCTGGCCGGACCGGAAGTGATCGCGGCCGGTCGGGAGATATTCGAATCCAACAAGTGTTTCAACTGCCACAAAGTGTTTTGGGAAGGCAACTCGGATCGCGGACCCAATTTAGGCTCGAAACAAATCGGCTTGTACTCAACTGATTATATTAAGGAGCAAATTCTCAATCCCCGGAAAGACCAGGCACCGGGTTTTGAGGATAAAAAATCCAAAAAAGCCATGCCGACTTATTACGGGGACGATCTGAGCGATGATGAACTGGATGCTCTGGTGGCTTTTCTTAAAACCCTGCGGGACCCCACCCATATCCCGGTCGAGGGCAAATTCCCCAATCAATGGACCTGGTGGGACGATCCTAAAATTGTTGCGGAAGGAAAAGTGGTCTATGAAGGTTTAGAACCTCAAACCGAAGGGCTCAACTGCGCGGTCTGCCATGGTACTAACGGCATTCCATTGATGACCGGGGCGTTCGATTTCAGAGATCCTAATAATATGGACACCACGAAAATGCCGGACCACATGCCTCTGCCTTTGAAGGACTGGCCGGATGAATTGTATTATAAACGTGTGACCCGAGGTATAGACGCGAGTCCCATGGCCCCGTGGGGCATGATATTCCCCCACCTCTACCTGTGGAAAGCGGAGGCCTATGCCCGCACCTTTCACGATCCATTGGACAAGCGGACTGAAAAGAGACCGGTGCCGCCGATTCCCACCAAGGAAGAGATCGCCAGATGGACCACCGACGGGCTGTTTCTCGATCCACTTCTTTAAAAAAAAATCCAGGTTCAATATCGCCGGTGGGGGGATCCACCCCCTGCCGGTTTTTTTGTGCTGTCGGGTAAAAATCTCTTTAAGATTTTAACGGTGCCCAGCAGATTTTCTGATAAAATAGTTCGATCCAAATGTAATGAACATATGATATCCAGTGGTTAAGGATTGAGGAGATTTTGATGAGCAGGATTGACGATATGATCAAGGAAAATATGTCAGATGACGGCACGATCTTGAATTTGCGTGACAAATATATTGGACTCAGGGGAACCATGGAGGTTGCTCAAAAAGAAATTTTGAAGACGGTGAAGGTGCTCACCTTGTCGGGCAACCAGACGGGAGATGAAGGGATCGAAGCGCTGGTCGAATGCCCTTATCTTCAAAACGTGGAAACGCTCAACCTGAACCAAAATGATATTGGTGATGAGGGCGCCATCGTTCTCGCCAACGCCACCAATCTTCCCAAGCTCACCAGCCTGTCGCTGTTTGGAAATATCATTGGGGATGAAGGGGCGCGGGCCTTTGCCAGTTCGCCGCAAAGCAAAAAATACATCAAGCTGGATTTATATAAAAACCAGTTCTCCAATGACGCCATCAAGGCGCTCACTGAATCAGAAAATCTGAAGAACTGCGAGGAATTGGAAATCTATCGGGAGTGAATCCGGATCAAGAGGATTTCCCGGCCGCCTGCCATTGTTCCGGGGTCAGCGTTTTAATTTGGAGGGCATGAATCAATTTAGGTGTGCCGTTGATCTGCTGATCGAGCGCGCTATAAACCAAACGGCGCTGGTCAATTAAATTCGCGGTTTCAAATTGGGACGAGACCACGGTCAGGTGATAATGACCGCCCCCGCCCGCCGCTTTGTGCCCCCGGTGCAAATGGCTCTCGTCAATTATAGCGACATGGGTCGCCGCAAGTTTTTCTCTCATGATTTTTTCAATAATTTGTACGGCCTCATCCATAGTAGTTTCTCTGGGGAATAGTGTTAAAATAGATTTGTGGTTGTTTATCAGGATCGCTCGGGGGGGACCGCTGAATTAATTTTGGGGACGCTCTCCAAAGTCCGGCAGATTATAGAAGTCCTCCAGATTTTTTGCGAATTTCGCATGAACTTCATTTTTATCCTCGTCGATTAGAGGAGTTCGGCATTTGGCGCAAACCGGCAGACGGTCGGCGGAAAAACTTTTGATCCGGTTTTTCACGCCGCAGTTCGGGCAAGCCATTATAAAAATTTCTTTATCCATGAAATCTCCCCTCTTATGAGGGATTCAGTATAAATCATTCAACCCCAACTTGAGAAAATGTTTTATTATCCAAACCCGAATCAAAAAATAACCCTCAAGCAAAAGATGGTTTTGGCGGTCAGTATCCTGGTCGCGGTAACTTTACTGTTTCTGTTCGGGTTTACTATTCTAGTGATAGCCATAGCGGGAGGTTTGATCACGTTTCTCGCAAACCTGTTTCAGGGGAAAAGGAAACCCACGATCCGGCCCGCCGCCAAGGCGCCCTACCCACCCTTCCATCAAAAACGGCCCCATAAAATGGACGATGACGACGTCATCGATATCTGAATATCCATTTTTGAGAGTTCACCTTGGTTTTTTATAGATATGTGTGGGAGTTCCTGCGAACACCTCGGCGGCTTCCATAACAGTTTCCGACAGGGTGGGATGCGGATGAATAGCTTTCGCCAAATCATGAACCGGGAGTCCCGCTTCAATAGCCAGAACACCCTCCGCCACCAGTTCTCCCGCTCCTGAACCCACCAGACCCATCCCCAGAATGCGCTGGGATTTGGGGTCCACGATGAGTTTGGTCAAACCGTCATTGCGGGCCAAAGTGGTCGCCCGACCGGATGCTCCCCACGGAAATTTAGCCACGGTGATCTCTAAACCCTGGGCCTTGGCCTCGGTTTCGGTGAGGCCGCACCAGGCGATCTCCGGATCGGTGAACACGACCGCAGGCAGGGTTCGTTGACCAAATTCCACGGAATCGCCTGATATCACCTGAACGGCGACTTTACCCTCATGCGATGCTTTATGGGCCAACATGGCGCCTCCTACGGCGTCTCCAATGGCAAATATACCGGGATCACTGGTACGCAATTGTTGGTCAACATGAATGAACCCTTGGCCATCCAATCCTACCCGGGTGGTTGCCAGGCCCAGCCCTTGTGTATTGGGTTTTCGCCCAACCGAGATCAACACTTTGTCAAAAATACGTTCCGTTGTGCCGCCCTCATTCTCCAGGACCACTTGCACTCCCTGAGAGGTGTCTTTAAAGGATTTCAGCCGGGTACTGAGTGAGATAGACTCAAATTTCTTTTTAAGGTTGACCTGAAGGATGCGGACCAGATCCCGATCCACCCCTGGCAGTAGGCCGTCGGTCATTTCCACCACCGCAACCTGGCTTCCCAGAGCGGCATAAACCGTGCCCATTTCCAAACCTATGTAGCCACCCCCCACGACCAGCAAACGCCCTGGAATTGATTCCACGTCCAATGCTCGGGTGGAATCCATGATATTTGGGCTTGTTGATGCAAAATCTCCCGGTATAGCCGGCACCGAACCGACGGCGATGATAGCGTGCTTGAATTTTAAAGAGGTCGTAGCGTCGACAGAGATCGTATCGGAACTTTTGAAGCGGGCGCGCCCGGTCACCAAGTGAATCCCCCGTTGCTTGCATAACTGCGCCAGGCCTCCGGTCATTTTCCGGACCACATCGTTTTTCCAATTGCGCAAGCGGTCAAGGTCGATCTGAGGTTCTCCAAAATCCAATCCCCAGGCCTTGGCTTCACGGGTTTCGGAGATCAGTTTAGCCAGGTGGAGGAGCGCTTTGGAGGGAATACAACCGCGTTGGAGGCAGACTCCACCTAGTTGGCTTTCATCACTGACCAGAGTCACTGAAATGCCTTTGTCGGCGGCTAAAAACGCCGCCGAATAGCCTCCCGGCCCACCACCAATTACCACGAGATCCGTGTCCGTCATTGCCATTCGCTCAATTTCTTAGTTGCTCATTTGATAAAACGCCGCCAATCCTACCATAGCCCGGTCTCAAGGCACAACCCGAGGTGTGCGGTCTATTTACTGAGTTGATGGGATGAGGGAGAGACTGTTATTTGTGGCGGCGCCGGCTGAGCTGTTCCCAGGGGCGGGGTTCGGCCTTGACTTTCATTTTTCCGAGAACAAAATTAAAAATCCTTCGGGCATCAGATTTGGTGGTGTGTTTACCGATGAGACGGCCCACCATATCCTGTTCCAAATCCATGAATGACTGAATTTGCCTGCCATACTTTTTCACGATTTGCAAAGTGCTGGGGTCGGATGATTTTGCCGGCAGGTTCTTATCAGAATCACCAGAAGTTTTTTTCTTGCGGGAAGATTCGCTAGCGGATTGTTTTTCGGTGTCCTCTGCAACTGCGTTGGGTGTCCTGGCCGCACCTGATAGAAAATAATCCAGGACAAAACCTTTTTCGGTTTGGGCGGCCTCAGCCAAACGTTTTTCGATAAATTTTTTGAGAGCCTCAGGCGTTTTTACGGATTCATCACTTTTCAACAGCCATAATTCCTCATCCATCGACTCAAAAAATCCCAAATCAGCCAGATGTAAAAAAAATGCGCGGCCTTGGTCTCTATTGATTTCTGTTGAGAGAATTTTATCCCGCAACAGATCAACCCAGAAATTTGAAGAATGCACCCACTTGTTTTCAGAATCCATAGGACTTCAAGGGAGAGGGGAAGAGTCGGTAGAGTTTTATTTTAAAATTTTAAGGGCTACGTTCAATCTCTTTTCATAAATATCCCGCCATTCCTGGGACAGAGCTTCCAGACTCAGTATTTTTTTGAGCTTGGAAGAATTCTTTTTATCCTCATGCATCAGTCGATTGGCGTCATCCACGGAAATGCCATGCGGGTCAGGTTTGAGGAGTTCAAAGGGATCGCTAGATTGGAGCCAACCCGGTTTGAGCACACGCATATAAAAACCGGAATAACCGGTAGTCTGAACCCGGCAAGCCATTTTTTGATAATTAAAAACCTTGTTCAATTTATGGCAAGGTTGCCGGGGTTGAGAACATTGAACCTCTGCTTCGCCAATCTTAAAGATATCACCGATCCTGACCTCGTGCTCATTTACATTTTTGAGGGTGAGATTTTCACCAAAAGCGCCGGGCGAAAGTGACTGGGACAGCTCCTTTTCCCAAAACGGAAAGTGGTCCACGGAATAAACACAGACCGCCTTATCTCTTCCTCCATGGTAACGGAGGTCCGCTACCTGGTCCCCTTCAAATCCGAGAAAATCCAAATATGTTTTCCCGGTGACCGGCCTTTTTTGAATGGCCGATCGAAAATTTCTATCCATATCATATTGTACCTTGAAGGGCTTACCAATATTGATGGAAACTATTGAGCGCATAATAGGTTTAAAATAAGAGTGTGTCCGGGTTGTAGATGGCGAACGTGTTATTTGATTTCCGGGAGCAGTTCCAAGGGGGAGGCGAAATGATAACGATTCTTACCTTCTCTTTTGGCCGTATACAGAGCATCATCGGCACTGCTTAAAAGCTCTTTCCCCGTCATCCCGTCCTCCGGATAAATGGCGACCCCGATGCTGATGGATCCTTGCACATTTTGACCTTCCAGGTGCATGGGCTGGCTCCCCAATTTATTAATCTTTTCAGCCAGTTTTTTAACGTCCTCCTTATTATGAATTCCAGGAAAAACCAAAATGAACTCATCTCCCCCGAGACGAGCCACGGTATCCTCCTCCCGCAGACATCCTTTCAGCAATTCAGACATGCGTTGCAGCAACAGATCGCCTATGCCATGACCGTAGGTGTCGTTAATATTTTTAAAGTTATCGTAATCCAAATAAAACACAGCGAGCATATTCTTATTTCTCTTGGAATTTGCTAAAGCCACAGTGAGTCGATCATTGAGCAATATCCTGTTGGGCAAACCGGTCAGAGGATCGTGATAGGCCATATTTTTAATGGTCTCCTCGGATCGCTTGCGCTCCAACTCGGCCCCGGCCCGTGCCGCAAAAATCCGCAAAATGGAAATGGTCCGTTCCTTATCCACCATGGGCCGATTGTCATAAACTGATAGGTGGCCAATGATTTTCATGGCAGAGTTGAAAAATGGAACTCCGGCGTAGCTTTGGATATTATATTTTTTGAGGTTTGGATCGTTGGGGAACAAGTCTTGAACTCGATCGGGATAAAAACTGAACATGCCTCCCAAAATATCTTCATGCGGTGTATTGACCGCATCAAATTGGTACTTTTGAATCAAGGATTCCCCGTCCCAGCCTGCGACCACCTTGCAGGTGCTCTGGGTATAATCCAGTAGCTCGCTGATCACCGCCCAGCGCATCGGGAGTGCGGAGGCCAGATTACGCACCAGCGAATGAAAAAACTCATCTCCCGTCTGACCCGAGGTGCCTTCCACAATGGAACGAAAAGCCTGGTCATCCTGATACCTTTTAAACTCACCGCCAATGCATGCCGAAAAAGTTCTAAGGATGTGCTCCTCGTCTTTATTCCAAAAACGAAGAGAGTGGCAGTCGGC
>SMVS01000059.1 GCA_004357435.1 Nitrospina sp.
CGTCTATCGCGATGATCATTTGTTGGACCCCACAAGTTTCTCCCGATGCGCGTTGGCGCTGTCAAAGGTTTCCAGCAAGGTGTCCCATTGTTCGTTCTGGATCATGGTTTGGATCGACTGCAGGTTTTTTTGAAAACGATCGACCCAAAGCAGAACATTTTCTTTGTTTTGCATACAGATGTCCCGCCACATGGCGGGATGACTGGAAGCGATGCGGGTGATATCCCGCAGGCCGGCGCCGCACATCGATAATATTTCTCCATGGTTTTCGGTTTTGCCCTCAGCCACGGTGTTCATCAGGGCAAAGGCCACGACATGCGGCAGATGACTGACCACGCCATAAATATAGTCATGCTCCTCGGCTGGCAGGGTTTCGACCTGCATGTCCAACCGTTGCCAGAATTCCATGATTTGTTGCAGGGCCGGCGCATGGGTTTTGTCCGTGGGGGTGACGATGCATCGGGCACCCTGGTACAGATCCTTATGGGCCGCTTGCCATCCCGATTTTTCGCCCCCGGCAATGGGATGGGACCCTACATAATGAATGCCATCGGGCATCAAAGTGTCGAGCTCCTGCACCAGTGGATGTTTCACCGAGCCCACGTCGGTCACCAGACAACCCGGTTGGACCCAGGCCAGCATTTCGCGGACGCGTGCCACCAGGCTGGACACCGGAACACACAGCACGATGAGGTCGGCGTCCTCAACGGCGGTTTTCAAATCGGTACTGCCGGAGTCGATGATGCCTGCCTGTCCGGCTTTTTGCAGTTTTTCCGGATGGCGGCCAAAGCCGACCACGCGGTCCACCAGCCCCCGGTGTTTGCAGGCCAGCGCCAGGGAGGCTCCCAGCAGGCCGACGCCAATCACTGTCATTTGCTTGAAAGGTTTCATGATTTGTTGTTTCTCGGATACGATCCCAAAACCCGCATGAACACACTACGCCGCCCTACCGTCTCCAGCACCTTGGCAATTTTCGGATCCTCGGCATGGCCCTGGAAATCCACATAGAACAGGTATTCCCAAGGCCGGTTTTTGAGCGGGCGTGATTGGATTTTGGTCAGGTTGATGTCGTGCCGCGCAAACATTTGCAGGACTTTGATCAACGATCCCGCCTCGTCCCTGATGGAAAACATGACCGACGTTTTATTGTGTTTGGCCCTTTTGGATTTTTCAGGGCTGATCACCAGAAACCGCGTGGTGTTTTGCGACCGGTCTTCAATTTTGCGGGCAATGATTTTCAAGTTGTAAAACTCCGCGGCCAGTTTGCCGGCCAATGCCGCCGCGTGTTTGTCCTTGCTGGCCATCTCCGCCGCCACGGCGGTGCTGGAGGTGGCGATTTGCTCGATGCCGGGAGCGTAGCGGTTCAACCAGTTGCGGCACTGCGCCAGCGGTTGCGGGTGGGAGTAGATTTTTTTAATTTGTTTGGCGTCCCCATTTTTCGACAGGTAGTACAGGGAAATCCCCAACAGGATTTCATCGCAGATATAGAGGGGAGAATCGACGAAGCAGTCGAGGGTCAGGTTGACCACGCCCTCGATTGAATTTTCGATCGGCACCACACCGTAATCGCTAATCCCCTGCTCGACATCTTTGAAAATGGCTTCGAGGCTTTGGGCGGGAACGAATACCGCCGAATGGCCGAACTGCTTGAGGGCCGCCTGATGCGAAAAGGTGGTCGCCGGCCCCAGGTACGCGATGCTCAGGGGTTTTTCCAGCGCTAACGTCGCGGAAAAAATTTCACGGAAGATGGATTCAACGGAAGAAGCCGGCAGGGGGCCCGGATTGAGTTCCTTCATTCGCTCGAAAATTTCGCGCTCCCGGTGCGGAACGTGGAAATGATTCGATTCGTTTTTCTTCGATTTTTCCTGGCCGATCTCGATGGCCAGTTTGGCCCGCCGGTTGAAAAGGTCGAGTAATTTTTTGTCTATCTGGTCGATCTGGTCGCGAATCTGGTCAATCTTGCGCAATGAACAGGTACCGCCCTTCATGGGATTTTCGAAAACCTGAATTCTCGAATGGAAGGCTTGATCATTTCATATTCCGCCCCTAAAATGCAAGCACAAATTGCCGTTTAACCGATTGTTTTTATAAGTGGAGGAAACTATGGTGCTTCTCGAATTCAGCATGTCCCCGATGGACAAGGGGGAAAGCGTGAGCAGTTACGTCAGCCGGTCGTTGGACATCATCTCGAACAGCGGCGTGGCCTACCGCCTCAACCCGATGGGCACGGTGTTGGAGGGCGAATGGGATGACGTGATGAGCGTCGTCAAGCAATGCTATGAAAAGATGAGTTCCGACTGCAACCGCATCACCTGCGGCATCAAGATCGATTACCGGAAAGGCAAGAGCGGCCGGCTCGATTCCAAAATGGCTGCCATCGAACAAAAACTGGGCCGGGAACTGGAGAAGTGATTTTTTGGGATGCCATCCACATACGCGGCGGCCATCACCTCGACAGGGCGCGCAAGGTATTGCGGTCGCGGGCCATGCCTGTTATGGCAGACGCATCTTTTTGTGAAATTCCGTGTCTACTGGTCGTAAAGACTTTTGCATAACCCAGATTCTTCGCTGGCGCTCAGAATGACAATTTCATAACGCGTTGTCATTCTCGAGGAACGCAGTGACGAAGAATCCAGGTATCCCGAATACACAACTTATGCGAAGTTCTCCTGACCGTAGAGGCCGTAGCCATCCATTATTTATCGGTGTTCATCTGTGGTTAAAATCCCCCCCAGCCCTCCTTCGACAGGCTCAGGACAGGCTCTTCAAGAAGGGGGAGTCTTTCGCCTCACCGTAGGATCGACCAACAGAGCGGTCCTCTGATTATGTCGCCCTTTTAAAAATCACGCCAAATCTTCGAGGTTGTCGACCAGGAGGGTGGTGATGATGTTTTCCTTGAGGCGTTGGATGAGGCGTTGGAACTGCAGTTTTTCGCCGCGCAGGGAGACGGAGAACACGTCGACGCCGCGCCCGCCCTGGTTGGAGATTTTAGCGCGGTGGATTTGGATGCCGAACCCGGCAAAGCAATGCACGATTTTGTAAAGCATGCCGGGATGGTCCTTGGCCTCGATCCGGACGGCGGTGAAGGGGTTGCCGGTGTTGTTCTCGATACTGATTTTGGGAATGATCGCCGCGGTGGATCGACTCGCGGATTGAATGCGGGTGCGCCGCTTGAGCAGGGATGACAGGGTTTCCTGTTTGGCCAGGACTTTCTGCAGGTTGCTCTCGATATCCTCCCAAAGTTGATTGCCGGTGCCGTGGATTTTGATGGCTTCGGCGCCTTCAACCTGCAGGGTGATGATGGCGGTCTGATCGCCACGGGTGAAGATCTGCGCGCCCAGAATGTTGAGGGCCTTGGCGGTCAACGCGCCCACCAGGTTTTTGAATACGTCGATATTGTTGGGACAGCACAAAATGAGATTGAAGACCCCGCCGGATTCGTTGTAGGTGATGCGGAGTACGAACGGCTGTCCGGGCAGACACTGGATCAAGCGGATGTGTTCGGCCACGTCCTTGGAATCGGCGGTCTGAAAATAATCGTCCGGCATGGCGTCCAGGTGGAGCGTAATTTGTTCGCGCGGGAACTCATCCCGCAGTACGGCGTACACCGCTTGGCGCGTCGCCTGCGGTTTTTCTGCCAGCGACTCGGGCCGCACCAGCAGACTGCGGGTACGATGGTACAGCTCGGTCAGCAGAGTTTTTTTCCAGGCGGTCCAGGTGTCCGGCGCCATCGCCTTCAGGTCGGCGTAGCTGTTGAGCAAAAGTAGATCGAGCCGCTCTGGAAATTCTACCTGTTCGGCTATCTGCTTGAGGGTGGACGGCTGATGGGTGTCCTGGTGAAAAGCGGTTTCGTTCAAAGTGTTCAAATGGTGGATCAGAAAGTGCAAGATGGTTTTTTGGTCTGGACTGAGTTGCAACCGCTCGCACACCGGGGCCAGCGTTTCCCAAGTCTTTTCCGGCAGAGGTTCGTCCTGTTCTTTGCCCAGTGAATGCAGGAGGCAGGCGAGTTTTAAAATCACCTTGTCCTGAACGTTTTCATAAGCCGTAACAAAACTTTCCATGCCACGGGTGGCGAGCGACGGAATTTTTTCCAGGAACCCGACCATGCGCAGGGCGTGTTCATCGCTGGTGTAACGGTGATAAAAATTGTAATGGACCTGAAACAAAGCCCGGCTGAATTCCGGCAGGAGATGGCTGAGGACACCCAATTCATGCATGAGGCGCAGGGTTCTCTCGGCTTCGGGATGGTCCAGAATACCCAACAGAAAATCACGAGCGCGCTCGCCCCGAACAAAATCCGCGTCGAGCCGGGGCAGGTGCTGGCGGATCAACCGTTTCAACTGGGCATCCGGGGTCAACTGATGATCCCGGCAAAAATCGAGCGCGGTGAGAATCAGCGCGGGGTCTTCTGCGAGCGATGCTTCCGCCTCTTTCAAAAGTGACAACGTGGTTTTATGGGCGACAAAACCATTCCCCAGCTTTTTACGCTGAAAAGTCGACAGCATTTTTTTGATGAGAGGTTTTGTCCCCAGGCATCGTTGGAACAGCGCCTCCGAAATATGACGGATAGTGGTGGCGTGCTGATAATAATTCCGCATGAATTGTTCCTGCCGGGAGCGCTCCGGTGTGTCCTGGTAGCCCAAATGACCGGCCAGCTCGGCCTGCAGGCTCAACTCCAGGATGTCGGACTTTTTCCCTTTCAGGTAATGCAGTTCGTTGCGGACGCGTAGCAGGAAATCGACGGATTCTTCCAGGCTATCCAGTTCTTCCGAATTGATGACGTCATCCCGGCCGATTTCGCGGAACGACAATCCGTTGAAGGAGATGGCTACCGCCCATAAAGCCAGATGGTAATCGCGGAGGCCGCCGGGGCCGTCTTTGATATCGGGTTCGGGGTGGCTGGTCACGCCCTCGGCGCTGCCCGGACGCAGGTGGATTTCCTTGAGTTCGGTGTTGAGAAATTGTTTCGCCTTTTTTTTCAATACATTTTTGCGTACGGAGTCCCACAGTTTTCGGTACAGCTCATGGGTGCCGAGCAGAAACCGGGTTTCGACCATGGAGGTTTTGACCGTGGGATCGTTCTGCGCCAACGCGCGGCACTCCCGGATGGTCCGGCAACTCTGGCCGATCTCCATGTCGAGTCCCCACAGCACGGAGATGATGTCTCTGATGAAATGGTCGAGCGCGGCGTCCATCTTCTTACGCAACAGGAACAACAAGTCGATATCGGAGCCGGGGTTGAGTTCGCCCCGGCCGTACCCGCCCACCGCTACCAGCGCGAATTTTTTCAGGTTGGAGTTGGGCCGGTGCTCCGGGAGCAGGGCCAGCGAGACCACCACGTGCTTGATGGTTTGATCCATCAGCGCGGTATGCGCCTGGATGACCTCACGGCCACCGGCGCCAGCCCGGTGCCAGGCTTTGATTTGATCCCGCTTGGCTGCAATCAGAGCCTTGAACCGCTGGAAATATTCGAGCCGAACTTTCGGGTCCTCAGGCACCGATTTGACGGAGCTGAAATCAATACTGAATTGATATTTGTCGGATGCGAAACTCACCGCAAAATTATCCTGAAAATTTGATTTATTAATGGGAGAGCTTGATGTGATCCGGTACGGGAGGGTCTATATTAGACCCCTTGCCGTTGAAAGCAAATATATGAACGGATTTCAGGCCCCGCAGGTGGCATAAATAACCCTAAAAGATATCCTTCACCCTACCGTAAATCCGGGGAAGTTTCTCCCTAAACTTCTTGACAAAGAGGGGTTTATAATTTAGCTTGCCCAATCATTTCACTATGAATTTGAGGGGTCCTATCGCGCTCTTGATTGAGGGTCGAAAAGGTCTTTTGAGTTTGTGACTCAGGGTCTTGAGTCGGCTTGGTTTTTCATTTGGACAAACGAAAGATAAAAGTTGAAAGCCATCTGATTTATTAAAATATATTCGTAAAAAGCAATCCTTAATGAGGTAAAAACGATGTCAGAACAACCAGATATTATTTACACGAAAGTGGATGAAGCCCCTCAGCTGGCGAGTGGCTCATTGCTTCCAATCATACAATGTTTTGCCCAGGCGGCAGGTATTGATGTGGGCACGAAGGATATATCGCTGGCGGGTAGAATTATTGCGCAATTCCCTGAGCAACTCAGCCCAGAGCAACAGCAAGCGGATGACTTGGCATTGCTGGGTGAACTGGTGCTCAAGCCGGAAGCCAATGTCATCAAGTTGCCTAATATCAGCGCGTCCCTTCCCCAAATAAAAGGCGCTGTCGCGGAACTGCAATC
>SMVS01000060.1 GCA_004357435.1 Nitrospina sp.
GCACCACTTTGGCGCGTGTCGGGTGCGGTCCTGTGGGATCTTTCCTGGGGCTGGTCCGGTAATAATTTTCATCCAGCCAATCGGCGGTCCACTCAGCCAGGTTGCCCGCCATATCGTGCAGGCCGAAAGCGTTGGCGGGAAACTTGCCCACCGGTGCGGTGACCGCGAATCCGTCATCCACCGAGGCCACGCGGACGTTGAGGTCGCAGTTCTTGTCGCAAAAATTGCCTTCCTTGCCACGGACGGTGTTGCCCCAGTAAAATTGTGTGGTCGATCCACTGCGCACAGCGTATTCCCATTCGGCTTCTGTCGGCAAACGGTGGCCGGATTTTTTGCAATAGGTCTCGGCCTCGTACCAGGTGATGCTGTCCACCGGCAACTCCCCTTCCACATACTGCGCCGGGTTGCTCCCCATGGCGGCTTTGAAGTTGGCTTGAACCACTTCATATTTATTCATTTTGAAGGAGGAAATGCATACCTCGTGGACCGGCCGCTCGGCATGCGCGCCCTGATCACTGCCCATCATGAAACAACCGCCCGGAATGGCCACCATGGGATTGGTCGACCCCGCTCCTGTGGGGGCCCGCATCAGGCCAATGGCCAACCGGTCGCGCAGGGTCCGGGTCTCCTCGTGAAGCAACCGCAACACTCCGGTGTATTTCAAAGACACCGCGCTTTGCGGCACCAGTTTCATCTTGCCTTCTTTTTTGAAAAACAAACGGTATTGGGGAATCGGTTCGTTGCTCTTGGAATAGAGGTAATTGCGCATATTGTTCTTGCCATCCTGCGACGCCAGCACCGTTTGGTCCACCAACTCCGCCGCCAATCCCGCCGATTCCCCCTTGAAAAAAACCATCACGTCGCGGCCATTGGAAACCGGCAGTTTGAGGATTTGATCCGCCAGAGCGATGGCTTCACTGGGTTTTCCCAACTCCGCTTTGACCCGCGCGAGGTAATACTTCACCCGGTGGTTCTCCGGTTCCGCGCTCAGGGCTTCGGTGTAATAAACCTCCGCTTTTTTCAAATCTTTAGCGCCGAGAGCCTGATCGCCCCGGGCGAACTCTTCCACACCCGCCCCCACCGGCGCCGAAAACAAAGCCAGACAAACCACCGCTGACAGGGCGATGCAATAACGGTTGTGGGTGCGCCTGTATATGAGGAACGATCTCATGCTCCAGCTCCATTCATTGAGATGATTATTCATGGGTTAGGGGGATTATATAACAAGCGGACAACCTCCGCCAAATATAATTTCCAGCGTGCCGCTGGACTCAACTGGGCCGCGCTCCGCTTGCACTCAGTAATTATTGGGCATATTCCCGAACTGTCAGCCATTTGCCTGCCTGGCAAAGCGCCAGCGTGCCGGACCCAAAATTATCCTCCCCTTTTCAAGGGAGGCCAAGAGGGGTTGATATAACCACCCCAGTATCGCCTCCTTGGCAAGGAGGGAAGTATTGACTCCGGCGTCTCAATGGGGAGATTGATATGTCCCCCCTTCTCCGAGGGGGCTAGGGGGCTTTTCCCTTAGGACCCGGCTTTTTGGTGGGAGCGGATTTTTTGCGGGCATCCTGCTGGACCTTCTGTTTTTTCAATTCCTGCCAGTCGTCGTCGATCTTCTTTTTCTTATGGAAGTTATCCCGCTTGGGGAAATAATTGATCTCGTCAATCATGAGGATTTTGCCATCTGTAAGGGTGTCTTTGCATAAGTGGTGATGACTTTGTGGTTGCTCGATTCATCGAGCCCAGCCTGTAGCTGGACCCAATATTCTCATCCTTAGTAAGGAGCGGCATCAACCAATTTTATACCACAAAACCAGCGCCCCCAGAACCACCGCCACTTTAATGAAAATATGAATTTTTAATATGTTCATTTGGTCACCTTCGTCTGGTACATATTTTATATCAAGTCCGTTCCTATTTTGTACTTTATTAAGCTCCGCAAATCACCATAGGCGTTATTTAAAAAATCTCTTATAATAAGAATCCGATTCGGCGGACACGTCCAATCATATTCACCGAACATCCACTTGCCCGCTGGCTCCCCCGGCGGTACATACCACGAGACTACATGCAAGTATTGCTCCACACCGACTGCGTCATCGACATCCTGAAAAAACAAAATGGGCCGGTCCTCAACCTTTGCCGGGAAAAACGTCTTCAGGCGTGGGTGCTGGCCTCCGCCGTCCCCGTCCTCCACGCGCAACTGTGCCAGACGATGCAGGACACTCTGGCCCGCAAGGCGCTGGTGGATTTTCTGCAACACGTGACACTCCTGCCGCTCACCGGCGTGGACATCCATTCGGCGCTGGCCGACAGCGATATGGAGTTCCTGGAAACGCTCGCGGTCACCGCGGTCAAGGGTTTCGGGCTGGCGGGCGTGGTCACCTCCCTTCCCGACGGCTTTAAAGGAACGGATATCCAAACGATCAAGCCGGACGCTCTGGCGGATTTCATAACCGCCGCGGAAAAATCCGTTGGCAAAGTGCCGTTGCTGAACATCCCGGCGACCTTGCCGGAGATTCTGCCGGAGGTGGAGCGCGGCATGGCGGACGTCGTCCGCTCCGGGCATTTCATCCTGGGACCCAAAGTCGTCGAGCTGGAAGAACGCATCGCCGAGTACTGCCAGACGCCGTTCGCGGTCGGCGTGTCTTCGGGGACCGATGCGTTGTTGATGGCGTTGATGGCGGATGACATCCAGCCCGGCGATGAAGTCATCACCACGCCCTTCACTTTTTTCGCGACCGCCGGGTCCATCGCCCGCAGTGGCGCGCGCGCGGTGATGGTGGACATCGACCCCACCACTTTCAACATCGACCCGGCAAAAATCGAACAGGCGATCACGCCTAAAACCAAAGCCATCATGCCGGTGCACCTGTACGGGCAATGCGCGGACATGGACCCGATACTGGAGATCGCCAAAAAACACAAGCTGACGGTGATCGAGGACGCCGCCCAGGCGATCGGTTCCGAGTACAAGGGGCGGCGCGCCGGGTCGCTGGGCGACTTCGGATGTTTTTCATTTTTCCCGACCAAAAATCTGGGTGGGTTCGGCGACGGCGGCATCGTCACCACCCACTCCGAAGCGCTCTATGAAAAACTGAAAATCCTGCGCAACCACGGCATGGAGCCTAAGTATTATCACAAGTTGATCGGCGGAAATTTCAGGATCGACGCTCTGCAGGCCGCGGTGGTCACCGCCAAGCTCGGTCACCTGGAAAGATGGACCGCCAGCCGGCGGGGCCACGCCGGGCACTACAACCGCCTGTTCGAAGAGAACGGATTGACCCAGTTTGTGGCAACCCCCAGGGAAATTTTCCCGCGCCATATTTACAATCAATACATCATTCGGGTGAAGGACGGCAAGCGCGACGCGCTCCGCAAATTTCTGGGCGAGCAAAATATCATCACCGAAATTTATTATCCGGTGCCCCTGCACCTGCAGGAGTGCTTTGCGCCGCTCGGGTATAAACCAGGCGATTTCCCGGTTTCCGAGCAAGCCGCGGAAGAAACCCTGGCGCTCCCCATCGCGCCCGAGATCACCCAACAGCAACAGGTGGTGGCAAAAATCCTCGAATTTTTCTCCTGAGCCCAAAAGAATACGCCAAAATTAAGTGGGCTTCAGATGCCTTATATATAAGGAGTGCAAATTCAACTGAAACGGTAGAGACCGGAAATCCATTTTGACCTTTTAGAGTTGCATTGATAACTAGCGTCTTTCCATAGCTTTCCCCGGTCCGTGAAGGTTCGATTTTGCCAATCCGCAAAAAAATGATATGGTTTTCCAAAAGATTTTCGAATTTATGGAATCCCCTTGCTGATCAACCGTTGAAGCTCATCCAACCATTCGAAATACCAAGGTTCCATTATGAAAGTTTATCTGGTCACCGGCGGCGCGGGATTCATCGGTGGTAATTTTGTTTTGGGATTGATGGCGCGTCCCGACATCAAGGTAATCAATCTGGACGCCCTCACCTATGCGGGCAATCTCGACACTCTGGCTTCCGTCATGGGCAACCCGAACCATGTGTTCGTCGAGGGTAACATCGGCGACCGCAAACTGGTGGTGGCGCTGTTGAAGGAACACCGGCCGGACTGCGTGGTCAACTTCGCCGCCGAATCCCATGTTGACCGCTCGATTGACTCTCCCGGCGATTTTATCCACACCAATGTGGTGGGCACGTTTGAACTGCTCGAATCCGTGCGGACGCATTGGCATGGTCTTGAGGGAGCGGCCAGGGAAAATTTTCGTTTCCTTCATGTATCCACCGACGAAGTGTATGGGTCGCTGGGCCCAACGGGATATTTCACGGAAACGACGCCCTACGCGCCGAACTCGCCCTACTCCGCCTCCAAGGCGGCGGCCGACCACCTGGTGCGGGCCTACCACCACACCTACGGCCTGCCGGTACTGACCACCAATTGTTCCAACAATTACGGTCCCTATCATTTTCCGGAAAAATTGATTCCGTTGATCATTCACAAATCGCTGGCGGGCCAACCGCTCCCGGTGTACGGCGACGGCCAGCAGGTACGCGACTGGTTGTACGTTGAGGACCATTGCCGCGCCATCGAGTGCGTTTTGGCGAAAGGCAAGGTCGGTGAGGTGTACAACGTCGGCGGTCACAACGAAATGAAAAATCTGGAAGTCGTCAAAGTCATTTGCGATCTGCTTGATGAATTAGTGCCCGACCCCAAGCACCATCCGCGCACGTCGTTGATCACTTATGTGAAAGACCGGCCCGGCCACGACCGGCGTTACGCCATCGATGCCGGCAAGCTTGAGAGTGAATTGGGGTGGACCCCGCAGGAAACATTTGAATCGGGCATCCGCAAAACCGTGCGCTGGTACCTGGACCATCCCGAATGGGTGGAGCGCGTCACCTCCGGAGCCTACCGCGGCGAGCGGCTGGGACTCAGTGAATCCCAAGGATGAAACATCATGATCAATAAAGGAATCATACTGGCAGGCGGCTCCGGCACCCGGTTGTACCCGCTGACCATCGCGGTCAGCAAACAATTGATGCCGCTGTACGATAAACCCATGATCTACTACCCGTTGTCCACGCTCATGCTGGCGAACATCACCGAAATCCTGGTCATCACCACCCCGCACGACCAAGCCGGTTTTAAAGTTTTACTGGGGGACGGCAGTCAATGGGGCATTAAAATCCAATTCGCGGTACAACCGAAACCGGAGGGCCTGGCGCAGGCATTCATTATCGGGCGTGACTTCATTGGCGACGACGGCTGTTGTCTCATTCTTGGCGACAATGTTTTTTACGGACACGGCATGGGGGAAATGATGCAAAAAGCGCGGGAGCAGAAATCGGGCGCGACCATTTTTGGCTATTGGGTCAAGGATCCCGAAGCATACGGCGTGGTCGAGTTTGACGATAAAGGACAGGCGATCAACCTGGAAGAGAAACCCGCCAAAGCCCGTTCCAACTACGCGGTGACGGGACTGTATTTTTATGACAACCAGGTGGTGGAGATCGCCGCCAACATGAAACCCTCGCCGCGCGGAGAACTGGAGATCACCGACCTCCATAAAGTTTACCTGGCAAACAAACAACTGTCGGTGGAGATCATGGGGCGCGGCTTCGCCTGGCTGGACACCGGGTCGCACGATGCGCTGTTGGAGGCCACGAATTTCATCGAAACCATCGAGAAACGCCAGGGACTCAAAATCTCCTGCCCGGAGGAAATCGCCTTCAATAAAGGGTTCATCAATGCCGGGCAACTTAGAAAACTGGCGGAACCTTTCAAGAAAAACGGCTATGGCCAATATTTGCTGGGGCTGTTGAATCAAACCCAGCGGCCGTTTTGATGGTATTCCTCTCCCCTCGGAATCGACCATGGCGACACCTCCTTCCATAAAAATTCTACTCACCGGGAAGAACGGCCAGGTCGGTGCGGAATTGCGGAACGCTCTGGCACCGTTGGGCGAAGTGGTGGCTTGCGGTTCCGCGGAATGTGATTTTTCCAAGGCCTCGCAATTGCGTGAGCTGGTACAGCGGGTGCGTCCCGACTTGATCGTGAACGCCGCCGCTTACACCGCCGTCGATAAAGCCGAGGAGGAAGCCGGCCTCGCGAAGGCGGTGAACACTGACGCGCCGGCGATTCTGGCTGAGGAAGCAAAAAAACTACACGCCGGGCTGGTTCATTTCTCCACCGACTATGTATTTGACGGAAGCAAGGATGGCCCCTACACCGAAGAGGATGTGCCGCAATCGGGCAATGTCTATGGAGCAACCAAAGCGGAGGGTGATTCTGCGGTGCTGGCTTCCGGTGTTCCGCATTTTGTTTTTCGCACCACCTGGGTGTACGGACTGCGGGGCAAAAATTTTCTGCTCACCATGCAACGTCTGGCGAGGGAACGCGACGAGTTGAAGATCGTTGACGACCAGTTTGGCGCTCCCACCTGGAGCCGGTCCATCGCCCAAACCACGGCAAACATTCTGACCCAAATGCTTGATGCCGATAGCGGACTGGCAGCCATGGAAAACGCCTCGGGGCTATACAATTTGAGTTGTTCCGGCCAGACCAGCTGGTTCGGGTTTGCGCAGGCCATCATCGAATCGTTGGAACTGCCCAACCCGCCCCGGTTGATTGCCATTCCCACATCGGAGTTCCCAACTCCGGCGGTGCGGCCAAAAAATTCGGTGCTCTCCCACAAGAAAATAAGAAATGCCTTCGGCATCATACTTCCCGATTGGGCCGACACACTGAAGTCATGTCTGAATTCCGCGGTAAAGGATTGACCCGCGGTTCAGGGCGCTCCAAAAATATAATCTCTCAAATATTCTAAACTTTTGATTCGTGCTGGCCGCCGCGTTGGCTTATAATAGCAACAGGATTGAGTAGAGCGCAGGCATTGACCGGCTCACCCCCCTGGCGAAATTTAAGCCGCCTGTCATTCTCCAATAGAAATCATCATTACATGCCACGAATTCTTGTATTCACAGCCACGTACAACGAAGTTGACAATGTAGAACAACTGGTGCAGGAGATTTTTCAATACCTGCCCGGCCAGGAAATCCTGGTGGTGGATGACAGTTCGCCGGATGGCACAGGGGATTTGCTGGACCAGTTGTCGGCGGACAATCCTGAAATTCATGTGATCCACCGGCCTTCCAAACTGGGTTTGGGCACCGCGCATTTGCTGGCCATGAAATACGCCATTCATGAGGGCTTTGATATCCTCATCACCATGGACGCCGATTTTTCGCACCATCCCAAATACCTTCCCACGATGGTGAAGCTTCTGGAAGAAAACGATTTTGTGATTGGCTCGCGCTACGTGGCTGGCGGGCGATGCGATTATGGCGTCCTGCGCGTCCTGGTCAGCAGGACGGCCAACACTCTTGCCCGAATTCTTCTGGGAATCCCCACGCACGAGGCCACCACTTCGTACCGTGGTTTTCCTATCGTCTTACTGAAAAAAATGAATTTAAACTCCATCCGCTCAAACGGTTATTCTTTTTTTATGGAATCCATTTTTGTCGTGACCCACGCCACTCGCAGGCTGGCAGAATTCCCCATTCACTTTGAGGACCGGCGAGCGGGAACTTCCAAAATTTCCAAGCTGGAAGTTTTTAAGGCGATTTACAACCTGGCCCGAATGTTTTACCGCAGATTGTTTGTGCTACCCCGTTTCAAAAATAAAAAAGAGGAACTGGATCCCGACCCGGTTATCCCCTGTGAAAATTGCCGGTCCATTCATCACATGGAAATGATTGCCGCAAAACGTTCCGATAAAAGTGATGCCTCTGTCTATCAATGCACCAGCACTGGACACCGGATCCACGGCAGGATTCTCAAATGTCTGAATTGCGGTTTGGTGTTCAACGAAACCCGTCACGACGCGGATCAAATCATTGATTTTTACTCGGATGTCGAGGACCCCACCTATTTGAAAAACATCGAATCGCGTTTCCAAACTTTCCGCCACAATTTTTTAAAACTGAAATCCTTTCTTCCAGCCCAGGGAAAACTGTTGGACATCGGGTCTTATTGCGGGGTTGCTCTAAAAGTGGCGGGAGAAAACGGATATGAAACGCTGGGCGTGGAACCTTCCAGATGGGCGGCCCGTTACTCTGAGGAGGTGATGAAGGAAAAGGTTTTTTCAGGAATTCTCAAGGACCTGCCGGAGGCAACCGGGCTGTTTGAAATCATCACCATGTGGGATGTCCTGGAGCATATGCCTCGTCCATTGGAAGAGTTGAAACGCATTCATTCGCGATTGAAGCCGGGCGGTACTTTTGCCTTTTCCACGCTTTACATCGACAACTGGTATCCGAAAATTTTGAAAAAGCGATGGCCCTGGTATATGGACATGCATTTGTATTATTTCACCGGTGAATCCATCCGCCAAATGCTGGATCAAGCGGGATTGGAGTTGATCCATCGGCAGAGCTACACGCACATCATTACCTTTGAGTATTTCCTCCTCAAGCTGGACGCGCTCGGCGTGCCAGGCGCACGGTTTATGAGCAAGGCAGTGCAAAAAACACCGCTAAAAAAAATCATGATTCCTTTCAGTTTCGGAGACATCCAACTCTTTATTTGCAAAAAACAAGAAGCTGTTTCTTAACACCCGCGCCGCCGCCACTGCCATGGCTGTCAATCTTCTTTCGGATTCCATATGAAAAAAGCTTTCATCACCGGTATCTCTGGCCAGGACGGTTCTTACCTGGCGGAAATTCTTCTGGAAAAGGGTTACGAAGTTCACGGACTGATCCGCCCCGCTTCCCAAAAAAAAGACAGGCCTTGGAGGATCCAGTCGATTCATGATCGGGTGACCTTGCATACCGGGGAGATTGAGAATGCAACACGCCTGGAGTCTATTTTAAAAACCCTGCAACCCGACGAGTGTTATCACTTGGCCGCGGAAAGTTTTGCGGGCTCCCAGGGTGAGCAGGACGTCACCCTCCTGCAGGTCAATGTCGGTGGCACGCATCACCTCTTATCCGCGCTGACCAGTGCGGTTCCGGGGTGCCGGTTTTTTTTCGCCGGATCGTCGGAAATGTTCGGTGCCGCCGAAGTTGCCCCGCAAACCGAAACGACCGCGTTTCATCCCCGATCCGTCTATGGAGAAAGTAAAGTGAAGGGGCACAACCTCATTTGTCAATTCCGGGAGGATCATCGGTTGTTCGCCTGCACGGGATTTTTATACAACCATGAGTCCCCCCGTCGCGGCATGCGCTTTGTGACCCGCAAAATAACGGCCACTGCCGCAAAAATCAAACTCGGGATGGAAACAGAACTGCGCCTGGGAAATGTTGAAGCGGAGCGCGATTGGGGATTCGCCGGGGACTACGCACAGGCGATGCATGCCTGCTTGAATTATACGGAAACGCCAGAAGATTTTATCATCGCCACCGGCCGGACCCATACCATTCGGGAGTTGGTGAGCTTGGCCTTTGGCGAGTTGGATCTGAATTATGAATCTCATCTGGTGATCGATCCTGAATTCTTCCGCCCGAAAGAAACGATTCCTCTGGTGGGGGATGCCAGCAAAGCCAAACTTAAATTGGGCTGGCAACCCCGCAAGAGTTTTGAAGATATGATCAAAGAAATGGTACGATCAGATCTTGATTATTTCAGTGACTTATTATAAAAGTGGACGACTTTAAAAATTGACGGAAAACCGTCCGTTAGCGATCCTCAAGAACTCACCATGAACAGTCCCATTAAAAAAGCATTGATCACTGGCATCACCGGTCAGGACGGCTCTTACCTGACGGAATTTCTCCTGGAAAAGGGTTACGAGGTCCACGGCCTCCTGCGCCGTTCCAGCAGTTTCAACCGGGGCCGTATTGAGCATTTGCGCAAGGACGCCAGCGTGTCTGGTCGACTGCATCTGCATTACGGGGACATGACGGATTCTTCCAATCTGAATAATTTGATGGCCATTATCGAGCCGGATGAGGTGTACAACCTGGCCGCCCAAAGTCATGTCGGGGTCAGCTTCGACACGCCGGACTATACCGGGCAGGTCGATGGCTTGGGAACGCTCCGTCTGCTGGAGGCCATCAAGGCATCGGGCCTGGCCAAGAAAACCCGTTTGTATCAGGCATCCACCAGCGAGTTGTACGGCAAAGTGGCGGAGACGCCGCAAAATGAAACCACTCCATTTTATCCGAGGAGCCCGTATGGCGTTGCCAAGTTGTACGCGCATTGGATCACCATCAATTACCGCGAGGCTTACGGCATGTATGCCTGCAATGGCATTCTGTTCAATCATGAATCGCCCCGGCGCGGCGAAAATTTTGTGACCCGAAAAATCACGCTCACTCTGAGTCAAATCTTGAATGGCACTCAGGAAAAACTTTCTCTGGGCAATCTGAGCGCTCTGCGGGATTGGGGTTACGCGAAAGATTATGTGGAAGGCATGTGGCTGATGTTGCAACAGGACGAACCGCAAGATTATGTGCTGGCCACGGGAGTTCAACACACGGTCCGCGAATTTGTTGAACTGGCCTTCGGCCACTGCGGACTCCATCTGGAATGGCAAGGCTCCGGGGTTGATGAAAAAGGCGTCGATCCTAAAACCGGACGGGTCCTGGTGGACATCAACAAAAAGTATTTTCGCCCGACAGAGGTGGAATCATTGCTTGGGGATGCCTCTCTTGCCAAAAAACAGCTGGGTTGGGCGCCCAAAACGACCCTCAAAGAACTAGTCTGCATGATGGTTGAAAGTGATTTGGCCCTGGCCGGCCTTGACCTCAAACAAATCCTCCAATCTCCTTCCCCCTGAAGTTCTTTCTTCCCGCAACTGAAAAACACCCCCTGGAAACGATAGGAACGCGGAATTCAAGGATACTCACCTCACTCCAAGGCCCGAAATATTATCAGGTTCATTCCTTAAACAGATTAAAGCATTATAGGTTTTGACAACGTCACTAATATAAATTATGATTTTAGGGTGCGAGACTGGAGATTCTGTCGCAAATATGTGGAGCGCTTCTCTGATGAGAAAAGATGTTTTAATTAAAGATTATGAAACCCTCTTTAAGGTGCTGGCGGACTTGCAAATTTGCCGGACGCGCAAGGATCTGAAAACTTTCATTGTGGATTCGGCCTACCCTCTATTTGCGGCGACCACGCTTCAGAAAAGTGAAGCGCTCCTTGATCCCACCGTAAATTTTGAAGGCGTTCCAGGAATTTTCCCGAGCGATTATCCCATGATTTTGGTATACCTGAAGACGGATTCGTTGGCGAACACTTTGCTGAATCATTCCGCGAACTCCTCTCTTCAGTCCAGTCCACTCGGCTGGGTTTATCAAAACCTGCTCCCCCCACTCCTGCAGAAAATTAAAAATGCCATGACGGAAGAAGAGTTGGCTAAATCCAATTCTGTGGTGCGGGCATTGCTGAACTCCCCGGCAGGAATCGCTCTGGTGGACGAAAACATGTGTCTTCTGACCTGCAACCAGCCTTTCACCAAGCTATTCCAGTTGTCCCCGCGGGATATTCTGCCAGAAGACTTTTCGAAAGTTTTGAAGCGGAATCAATCCAATAGCAACACCAGTGAACACCAAGGTGTGGAAATCTCCTATTTCAGTCTTCCTCAGGGAAATTTCAATTTGACTTATTTCGAATTATACCCGCACGGTTCCGATGGAGAAATTTTCTGGTTGGTGCGAATCCATCCCTCGGTCGACCCTTTTACCAAATCGAACCTGTTGCGCGAAAAAGCCGGTTTGACTTGGCGGGAGATGGAAATCTGCTGTCTGATCCACGACGGACTGGGACGCCAAGAAATTGCCGAAAGACTTTTTATCAGCACTCACACAGTCAAAACCCACCTCAAGAAAATTCACAAAAAATTGGAAGTCCGTTCCCGCACCCAACTGGTCGCCTACCTGAACCAACATTCTGGGGAAAGCTACGTAAGACAATTCTCCTGACCCAATAATTTGCCTGCCCCCCCTCCCTGTATTGGTTTGAACCCCTGCTCCCTGTTTTTGCTATTTCCCTTTGGAATATAGGGAATATCTCCCGAAAAAAATGATCTCTCTTATTTAAAAAATCTGCCCATTGATTTTCTGAAAATCGACCAGACCTTCATCAAGGATTTTGCAGAGCCCACCAGCGCGGCCATAACAAAAACCATTGTGACTCTGGCTCAAAGCTTGGGGATGAAAACTATTGCGGAAGGGGTGGAAACAGAAGCACAAAAAGAGTTCTTGAAGGAGTTGCAATGCGACGAGGCTCAGGGGTATCTGTTCAGCAAACCGCTACCGGCAAAACAGGC
>SMVS01000005.1 GCA_004357435.1 Nitrospina sp.
AATGAATCCAGCCTCATTGTAAAAGAGATAAAATTTTAGGTAGTGGTTCAGTTTGAATCGGCCAATTTTACAATGTCTTCAAAGTTTGGCCGGCCAGCGTGCCGCTGGACCCCAATGATGACGCGTTTTGAACCAGGCCCAGTAATTGTTGCGCACAAGATAAAGTGTGACCATTCAACTTCGGCGCTTCGCCGGTCTGGCCGCGGCGAAAGCCTTTTGAAATGATAATATACACATTTACAGCAAATTTCTCTTTGAAAAATTGATTTTGTCTTTATACTAAATATTAAGCTAACCGGATAAAATTTTATGAATGAGTGGAGGAAACCATGAGCTACTACATGATGTTTAACAGTTGGTCGGGTGACGATAGCGCGGTTGCTATTGAAAAAATGGCCCGTGTGTTTCGCATGGAGGAAGATCAGGCGTCCCAGGTTCTGGATAATCTGGCGGCTGGAGAGTCCTGGCAGTTTGAGCATCAAATTTCCGACAAACAATCTGAAATTGCCGAGAACTACCTGCAGGGCTTGGGCTTTGACCTGGAGCGCATTCCGATTATGGCCGACGACGAGGACATGATGGGCGAGGGAATGGGCGGAGACGTGAAGAGTGACAAATCCTTTGTCACCGCGATTCTGCTCTGTTTATTTCTGGGCGGTTTGGGAGTTCACCGGTTTTGGGTTGGAAAAAAAGGCACGGGATTTCTCATGTTGCTCACTCTAGGGGGGCTGGGTCTTTGGTCTCTCATTGATTTGATCATGATCATTATGGGCCGTTTCACCGATTCCCAAGGCCGCAAAATCAAATCAAAGTAAAACCGCCGCTTTGAGGATATTGCCAGGCTGGCGCAGGCCATGAACTGAATAGGAGGCGCGTGGACAGTTACCTTGTATTAAATTCATGGGCCGGAGACGACCCGCAAAAAGCGGCTAGCCGGTTGGCCCAAATGTTTCGTATGGCCGAGGATCAAGCCTCCAAAATTGTGGAGAACCTTCGCGCCGGCCGCTCCTGGCGAATCCCCAAGCGACTCTCCGATCAGAAAGCCCAGGTCGCGAAAACTTATCTTAAAAATCTGGGATTCGATGTTGCGCGGGCGGGCGAGGCCGCCGTGGTTGTCGGGGCGCGGGAACCCTCCGTCGAACAATCCTCCGGGACGAACCATCAAAAAGCTGGAAGCGCGCTTGCCAAGGGCGCCACCGCTATCGCGCCATCCAGGGCGCTGGCCGGTAATGAACGGACGGTTCAGTTTCACGGCGATGGCTGGAACCTGGCCAAGATCATGAGTGTCAATTGGATCCTGGCCGTGATCACTCTGGGCGTTTATTATTTCTGGGGCAAAACCAAGATTCGCCGTTATCTGTTTGAGCAGTCTTCATTCGCCGGCGACCGGTTTTCCTACCACGGCACGGGCGGGGAATTATTTCGCGGCTGGCTGTTTTTTATTCTTCTCGTGATGGTGTTTGTCGGCGGAAGTATTGCCATTCAGCAATATCTGGGACCGGTAGCCCAATCCATATTCGAAACCACAATCGGTATATTATTTTTTCTGCTCCTGCCCGCGTTGTTGGTGGGGGCCTACCGCTATCGCTTGTCGCGGAGTGCCTGGCGCGGTATCCGTTTTTCTTTCCGGGGCACTCGTAAAGAAGCGATATGGGTCTATTTAAAAGGATATTTTCTCATCATGGTCACGTTGGGAATCTATTCGCCTTGGTTCCAAATGAATATGCAGAAATTCTGGAGCGGCAACTCTTATTTCGGCGACCAATCTTTTAAATTCACCGGGCAGGGTGATGAAATTTTCAAACAATTTATAATTAACATGATTCTGCTGTTTCCCACGCTGGGCTTGTACTCGATTTGGTATAAAGCGTACGTCGCCCGATACACCTGGTCGCACACTCACTTTGCGGGGGGTACGTTTCGGTTCACCGCCACCGGGTGGGAAACGTTTCAATTGCTTTTCACCAACCTGTTGTTGCTGGTGGGGACCGTGGGTTTGGCTTATTCCTGGGTCACGGTACGTTCCCGAAAATTTGTCGCGGATCACCTTTCGCTGGCAGGTGAGGTCGATCTGGATCGGGTGGTCCAGGAGATCAAGCAAAGCGGCACGCTCGGTGAAGGCGCCCTGGAAGCGTTCGACTTGCCTCTGGATATTATTTGATCCCAGCGGATCGCCACATTTCCATTCCCATGCAAACCCGGATTTATGAATTCGAGGCCGCATATTTCGATGGCAAGAGCGCTGTCCGTCATGTGGCTAAAATCCGGTTGACCCCCCATGGACTCATCCTTACCATTGCCCAGCACTCCGAAAGGACTTGGCCGTACGCGTCGATTCGCCTGAATCATAGCGGCGGAGCACGAGACCCGGTGCGCCTGGAGCGTCCCTTGGGCTCGGGCTCGGCGGTGGAAACCCTGGTGATCGAGGACGCCAGGTTTCTGGAGCAGGCGCATGATATTGCTCCAGGCGCTCTGGTGCCGTTTTTGCACCGAGCGCGCAACAAAGTCCTGTCGCGTTTTTTATTGCTAATGGCGTTGCTGTTCATCCCACCGTTTCTTTATGTGGTTTGGACGGTTGGGATTCCCGCCATGACCGATTCGGTGGCGGAAAATGTGCCCGTCGCGTGGGAGGAAAAACTTGGGGAAACGGTATTGAAGACGATGATTCATTCTTCTTTGCCGGAACCCGATCCTGAGATGAAACAAGTTCTGGATGAAATTTCCGGGCAATTGCTCCATACTTTTCCCAATCAGCCTTACACCTTCAAAATTTATGTTCACCCGGGAAAGATGGTCAACGCCATGGCCCTGCCCGGCGGCACGATTGTCGTGTTCCAGGGTCTCATCAACATCACCGCAACCCCGGAGGAGCTGGCGGGCGTGCTGGCCCATGAATTTCAACATGTGTTGCTTCGCCATTCAACGCGCGGTATTATTCGGCAGTTGGCGACCAGCGCCTTGTTGGCGATACTTGTGGGCGATTCCAACGGGGTCATGAATAGCGTTTTAGGCGCGGCGGGTCAGTTGGAAAGCCTGCATTTCAGCCGCAGTATGGAAACCGAAGCCGATCAGGGAGGAATGAAAATGATACTGGCGGCGGGGATCGATCCCGCGGGTATGGTCCGGATATTTGAGAAACTGCAAAAAGAGGAACGACGGTTGTTGGCAGACCTTGCGAATGCAACGGGGGACGCGGAGCTGGAGAAAAAAATACCGGAATGGATGAAGTATTTGTCCACGCATCCCGCGGGCGAGGACCGGGTGGCTTTGTTGCAGGAGCTGAGCCGGGCGTCTACCCGCGAGCCGCAACCGCTCCTGCCGAAGCTGGATTGGCAATCCATGTACCGCGAACCGGGAAAAATTAAAAATTGAATGGCGCGGGGAAAATCCAATGATCGTTGTCACGGGTGGCGCCGGATTTATTGGAAGCTCCCTGGTCCAGGAACTGAACGCACGCGGGCGGGATGATATTTTGATCGTGGATGTCCGCGACCACGTAGAAAAAGAAAAAAACCTGAAGCCTCTTGGTTACGCCCGGTTCCTGGACCGCGACGATTTCATGGCTCAAGTCCAGTCGCGCTCGTTGCCAGATGTGACAGCCGTGTTTCATCTGGGCGCTTGCTCCTCAACCACCGAAACCGACGAAGCCTTCCTCAGAAAAAATAATTTCGAATACACGCGGGACCTCGCGATCTTCGCTTTGGAGACCGACGCCCGTTTCATTTACGCTTCCAGCGCCGCCACCTATGGCAATGGCGATCAGGGATACTCCGATGACGAGTCTCGCCTGGAAAAATTGCATCCGCTCAACCTCTACGGTCACAGCAAACATCAATTCGATCTGTGGGCGCGCGATCAAGGTTGGTTGAGCCGGATCGTGGGTGTGAAGTACTTCAATGTGTTCGGTCCCAACGAAAATCATAAGGAGGACATGCGAAGCATGGTCCTGAAGGGTTATTTGCAGGCGCGGGAGTCGGGCCGTATCCGCCTGTTCAAGTCTTACCGTCCAGAATACGAACACGGGGGGCAGGTGCGGGATTTTATTTATATTAAAGATGCGGTGGCGATGACGTTGTTTTTTTATGACCACCCCGAAACCGGTGGAGTGTTCAACGTGGGTACGGGCCAGGCGCGTGATTGGAACGACCTGGCCAAGTCGATATTTTCAGCCATGGGACGCGAGACGCAAATCGAATACATTGAAATGCCGGAGTCCCTGCGCGATCAGTACCAGTACCACACTTGCGCCGAGATCGGCAAAATACAGGCCGCGGGTTTCAAGCAACCGATCCGGTCGCTGGAGGAGGGCGTGAAGGATTACATTCAAAACCACCTTTCCTCATTTTGAAAGAACCTTTGGGATAACCCGATAACTTTTATTGCAAACAGATGTGCCCCCCTTCTCCGCAGAGGGCCGGGGGACTTGTTGCTTATGAAAAAAGTTTGGCGATGTTCTGGTGGCCGCCCAGCTCGGCGCTTTTGAGAGCGGTCCAGCCGTCCTTTGTTTTCGCCTGAACATCGGCGCCACGTTCCAACAGCAGTTGCACGATGTCCTCGTTGCCTTCGAAAGCGGCCGCCATGAGCGCGGTCCAGCCGTTATGAGTCTGGGCGTTGACTGCCGCCTGCCGGTCTAGGATCAAACGGACGATTTCAATATTGTTACCAAAACAGGCGCTGGTCAGGGCGGTCAATCCCCGATTGTCTTTTTCGTTGACCGATGCGCCGCGCTCTAAAAATAATTGAACGACTGCGATGTTGCCGCCGAAGGCGGCGCTGTTGAGCGCGGTGAACCGGTCCTCCGGTGAGTATTTGCTGTCCGCGCCTTCACTCAATAACAAGTTGACTGTTTCAAGATTCCCGTGGGCGGCGGCGCTTTTGAGTGGCGTGAGGCCCTGCGGGTCTTTGGTGTTGATGTCCGCGCCGCGCTCGACCAATAGCCGAATGATCTCGTGATTGCCGGATCGCGCCGCGTCGAGCAGGGCAGTGCGGCCAAACCTGTCCCGGGCGTTCGGGTCCGCACCCTGCGCCAACAGCAATTGCGTCATTTTAAATTGTCCACGTCCAACAGCGGCGCCGAGTGGGGTGAATCCATCGCGGTCCTTTGCATTCACTTGGGCGCCATGTTCCAACAGCAATTGCACCATTTCCAGGCTACCGCGATGCGTTGTGTCGATTAAGGCCGTCCGGCCGTTCAGGTCCCGGGTATGGATGTCCGCGCCCTGCTTTAACAACAGCCGGACGATAGGCACCTGGTTGGCCAGGGCCGCATCCATCAACAAGGAAAACCCCATGCTGTTTTTGAGGTCGGCTTGCGCGCCTTGATCCAATAGCGTTTGCACAGTTTCCTGATTGCCCCGAATGGCGGCCAGCCACAGCGCGGAATAACCGTTGGTGTTTTGCTGATTGATGTCCGCGCCTTGGGCCACCAGAAATTCGATCATATCCCGATGGTTGCCCGTGGCCGCCCACATCATTCCGGTGAAACCGCCAAGGTCGGAAGCGTTGAGGTCGAGGTCCAGTTTTAGCAAAGTGTCGACGATCGCGATTTCGCCGCCGGCAATGGCGCTCATCAGAACGGTTCGCCCTTCTGCGTCGACCGCTTTGGGATCGGCTCCCCGTGTCAGGAGTTGTTGCACCAACTCCAAATTACCCCGCAACGCGGCTTCCATCAGGACGG
>SMVS01000061.1 GCA_004357435.1 Nitrospina sp.
CATCAACAAGATGACGAGGATCAGCACCGACAGGCCGGGCTGGCCGGGAATCATAAACATGCCTGAAAGGGTTGAGTCTGCTCGTTCCATAACCATGCCTCTCTTGGTAAAAATATCCCATTTATAAAAACCCCAAAACCGGGGTTCAGCAATCCGGTGGCGTCGCCTCCTCAACTTGGCCACCCCGCAAAAATCAAATATATCCACTAAGACTGCAAACCATATACCAATTGGGATATATTTTTAATAAACTTTAAATCGATTGATTTTGTTAGCTATTCTAAAATAGCGGCTTATGGCAATGGCGGTACTGGCTGTGCGGTTTTTTATAAATCGTATCCAAAAGTGCCCATTAGCCCGTGTGCCGCAGGCTCCATACAATTCCATTTTTTGAAGCGGGCCAGGAGGCTTTGGGGTGGTCATTTTGAGGAACAACACGCCGTAGAATCTGTGTTTTGACAGGATCACAGGCTTGAAATCCACCCCAACGTTTTAATAGGAAGTCGATGTTTCCCCCTTCTCCGAAGGGGGCCAGGGGGCTTTGGTCACCCGCAGCCTGTTCACGGGTGACGCGATAAAACAAGAGGTCATGCTTGGACCATCTTCAGCATGCTAAGTGGGCGATCGGTGGTCAGTGACCTTGCCGGCCACGCCATTGCTAGAGTACGGTCGGTGGGGGAACTGGCACGCCAGCCAGCCCACCGCTTTCGATCTGTTTATGATAATATAACCAGTTGATATGTTTGATCGTAGACTTTTTTCAAATTTTAATTGGTGGTATTTCGCGGTGATCTTGGTGATTGCCGGATTTGGCGTGGTCCTCATCCACAGCGCCAACCATGCCCGGCCGGAAGCTTTTTTCCGCAACTTGTACATCAAACAGATCTACTGGATCCTGGCCGGTCTCGGCGCCATGCTGGTGGCCGTTCTAATGGATTACCGGCTCCTCAATCGCTACGCCTACCTCATTTATTTTCTAACGGTCGGCCTTCTGGTCTACGTTCTTTTTTTCGGCACCGTCGCTTCCGGAGCACGGCGGTGGATTTTAATCGGTTCATTCAGCGTACAAATTTCTGAATTCGCGAAATACGCTTTGATCATTGCGCTCGCCAAATATTTCGACACCACGAGACCGAACACTAAATATGAAGTCAGGGATCTGGTACTGCCCGCCCTCATGACATTGGTTTTAGGGGTTCTGATCATGAAGCAACCCGATCTCGGCACGGCTATCATCATAATTTTCCTGTTCTTCGTTTTTATTATTTCGGTGGAAATCAATCCCAAAACCTTGTTTCGATTGGTAGGAAGTTGTGTTGTTCTGGCCCCGATGGCTTGGTTTTTCCTCAAGGATTATCAAAAAACACGCTTGAGAACATTGTTCAACCCGGAACTGGACCCGCTGGGCGCGGGCTACCACACCATTCAATCCAAAATCGCGGTGGGTTCCGGTGGTTTTTGGGGCAAAGGCCTTTTCGCTGGAACGCAAAGCCGACTCAATTTTTTACCTGAAAAACATACCGATTTTATTTTCTCAGTTTTGGCCGAGGAAACAGGATTCGTCGGCGTGTCCGTCCTGCTCATTTTGTATCTTTTTCTCATCCTTAAAGGATTGAACATCGCTTTTAAGACGACCGACCGTTTTGGAATTTTTCTGGCCCTCGGTATCATCGCCTCCATGTCTTTTTACATCATTTTCAATATTGGAATGACCATTGGTTTGTTTCCGGTCACCGGCCTTCCCCTGCCCTTGCTGAGCTATGGCGGTTCGTCCCTGATCACCCATTTTTTCGCTCTCGGCCTGCTCTTGAATATAGAAATGCGGCGCACCCTCCACCCCTGACCCGCGTGCCGCTGGCCCCATGAAGTGGACCTCCGCGAATTATTTCCAAAATATATTGCTCGCAAAATTGAGTTCGCCCATTTTAGCTCCCGTGCTTCGCCGGGCGTGGTATACTTGCTTTCCATCGCACCACCCGAATTTTGAATTCGCAACTTATATTTTATGTTTTTTTGAAAATGGATAGAAGCCCCGCATGGCATCTGAAATAGTGATCAATTCAAATCCACGGGAAATTCGCGTGGCCCTGGTTGAAAATAATCAGTTGGCCGAAATTTTCATTGAGCATAAAACCAAAAAAGGTATCGTCGGAAATATTTATAAAGGCGTGGTCACCAAAGTGCTACCGGGAATGCAGGTGGCCTTCGTCGATATTGGCTTGGAACGCGCGGGGTTTCTTTATGTCGGCGACATAGACATCATTGACCTGGTGGAATACGACGGCGAAGAAGAGAATCAAGATGGTAGTTTGATAGGTGAAAAACCGAGCTCGCAGGTTCAATCGCATCGCGAGCAGGGCCGGGGCATCCCCATTCAGGACCTGCTGGAAGAAGGTCAGGAAATAATGGTTCAGGTGGCGAAAAACCCCATGGGAACCAAAGGTGCGCGCATCACCTCCTTCATCACTTTGGCGGGGCGTCACGTCGTTTATATGCCCACGGTGAACCAGATCAGCGCTTCCCGCAGAATCGAAGATGAGGATGAAAAAGAACGGTTGAAAAAGCTGGTGGCGGAAATTGGCCGGCCGGGAGAAGGCTACATCGTGCGCACCGCCGGTCTGAACCGGCAAAAAGAGGATTTTGAAACGGATTTGAATTTCCTGCACAAGCTCTGGGACAACATTAAAGCTCGTTCCGAATCGGTCAGTGCTCCCAACCTGCAATATGAAGATCTCAACCTGATTTTCAGGTCCATGCGGGACCTTTTTAATGAGGATGTCGAGCGCCTGGTCATAGATTCCCAGGCCGACTTTGAAAGTTCCGTCGAGTTCTGCTCGGCCTACCTCCCCCACCTGGTGGATAAAATTGAATACTACAAAGAGTCCGTTCCCATATTCGATTACTACGGCATCGAGATTGAGATCAACCGCGCCCTGGGACGAAAAATCTGGCTCAAGTCTGGCGGATTCATCTCTATCGACCAAACCGAAGCTTTGGTGGCCATTGATGTGAACACCGGGAAATTCGTGGGCCACAGCGATCCCGAAGAAACGATTCTCAAAACCAATCTGGAGGCGGCCAAAGAAGTGGTGTACCAGTTGCGGCTTCGCAATATTGGCGGCATCATCATCGTTGATTTCATCGATATGGCGAGGAACGAAAGCAAGGAAATCGTCTGGAATGCTTTGACTCAGGAACTCAAGTTCGACCGGTCACGCACCAACATCCTTAAAATTTCAGAGCTCGGTCTGGTGGAAATGACACGGAAACGGGTTCGCGGAAGTTTGAGCCAGACTCTGTGCGACCCTTGTCCATACTGCGAAGGCAAAGGCCATATCAAATCGGCCACCACCGTCTGTTACGAGATCATTCGTGCCCTGCAACGGCTGTCCAGCAACAGCATCACTCAAAAGGCGGTCACCCTTGAGGTTCCCAGTGTGGTCTATGACCTGCTGTTTGAGGAAGAGACTTCTTATTTGGATGAAATCGAAAAGCTGTATAAGATTCAATTGACGGTTGAGGTCAATCCCAAACTGCATCAGGAAAAATACAAAATTATTTCCTGACCTCACAGCTGAAATTACAACCGGACAACTGGCGGAGACCCCCGTCCCGTGTTAGAATCGGCCCGATCCGTGATTGGGACAACCCTTTGAGGAGATCAACATGATGACACGTCATATCTTTTTGTTTGTTCTAATTGCCTCCATGGCTGTGATGAGCGGTTGCGGGTCGGTGGGCAAAGATTTTGACATTGAAGCGGCCCAGACTATCCAAAAAGGGAAAACCACCCGAACCGATATCAAACAGATGTTCGGCTCGCCATTCAAAACCGGGGTGCAAAACGGCAATCCCGTTTGGGTGTATGAGAAAAACGTTTACCGAGCCGTGGGAAAAGACTCCTCCAAAAGCCTGATCGTCGAATTTGACCACAAGGGAGTGGTCACGGGATACCAAATCATGGTTGACGAACCTGGCAATTGAACCCGAACCTCTCCTTTGATGCTTGAACTTGACCGGAAGCAAAAGGTTATCCTGCACCTCACCTGGATCGCCTTTTTTCTGACTTTCCTCGTTTGGTTCAACATGGCTCCCTTCAACACCACCCTTCGGACCACGCTGGGACTGACCGCCGGACAAATCCAGATATTGATGATCTGCAACGTGGCGCTGACCATCCCGGCGCGCATCGTCATCGGCTCCCTGGTCGACCGCCTGGGACCCAAAAAAGTGTTCGTGGCCCTGTTATTGTACTCTGCCGCCGTCACTTTTTATTTTTCCATGGCCCAGAGCTTTACGGATTTGCTCATCTCACGCCTGCTGCTGGGAATCGTCGGCGCAAGTTTTGTAGTCGGTATCAAGATGATCTCCGAATGGTTTCCACCGGAAAAGATGGGCGCGGCACAGGGCCTTTATGCCGGGTGGGGAAATTTCGGTGCCGCCGCGGCCGCCTTCTCTCTGCCCTCCCTGGCCGTAGCCTTCTCCCCGGAAAACGGATGGCGTGCTGCCACCGCCTTTTCTGGAGTGCTGTGCCTGGTATGGGCCTTCGTCTATCACCGCTGGGCGCACGAGGTACCAGAACGTGACTCAGAATTCCGGCTGAGCCTTGAAAAAACCATCGAAATCACATCCTTCAAAGATCTCGCCCTGGAAATCCTATTGATGGTCCCGCTTTATGGAGCGGTATTGATTTTCCTCTGGAAATTATCGACGCCGCCCACCTTATTATTGTCCACCCCCGTCTTCTGGATTTTGTCGGCGGCAACACTGGCGCTCTTCACCCACAATGTGACCCGTTGCCTGCGCTTCAACCTGCCCAGGATTCGCGGCAACCATTCCGGCGATTCCCCTTATGAGTTTCGGCAAATCGCCATTCTCAGCCTGTTGTACGCTCTCACTTTTGGTTCGGAGTTGGCAGTGATCTCAATGTTTCCCGATTTCCTGGCGACCACTTTTGGGTTGAGCATGATCACCGCCGGCATCCTCGGTTCGAGCTTCTCGTTTTTCAATCTGGTCACCCGCCCCGGCGGCGGTTGGCTGTCTGATCGCTTCGGGCGCAGACGAACGCTATTCCTGCTGGTGATCGGGGCCGCGGTGTGCTATGGACTTATGAGCGGCATCACCTCAGCATGGGCCCTCACGCGGGTATTGGGGTTGACGGTGCTGTGTTCCATCTTTATCCAGGCGGGGAATGGCGCCTGCTTCGCGGCAGTTCCCCTGATCCGTCCTGACTTAACCGGAAAACTCGCCGGGGTGGCCGGGGCCTATGGCAACGTCGGTGCCGTATTTTTTCTGATTCTGCTCAGTCTGTTTGGCCCACAAAGTTTTTTCAAATGGATTGGCATTTACGCCTTGTTTGTTCTCATCATTTTGTTATTTTTGAAACCGTTCGGCATCCCTGACCGGTCCAACCCACAAACCTGATCGGAGTTTTTTTATGGGATTCACCTGCGGCCTGGTCGGCCTGCCCAATGTCGGCAAATCCACCATCTTCAATGCGCTCACCAACGCCGGCGCGGAATCAGCCAATTACGCCTTCACCACCATCGAACCCAACGTGGGTGTGGTCAGCGTCCCCGATCCACGGCTGGACATCATCGAAAATCTGGTCATCGCGGAAAAAAAAGTTCCCACCACCATGCAGTTCGTGGACATTGCCGGATTGGTGAAAGGCGCCTCCAAGGGAGAGGGTCTGGGCAACCAGTTCCTGGGAAATATTCGCGAGGTCGACGCCATCGCGCATGTCGTCCGGTGTTTCGACGATGACAACATCCCGCATGTACACAACAAGGTGGATGCGGATTCAGACATCGAGGTGATCAATACCGAATTGATGATCGCCGATCTGGACACCCTGAACAAACGCAAAACCAAAATTGAAAAACTGGCCAAGGGGGGAGACAAGGAAGCCCGCATGCAAATCGGAGTGCTAACCCGCCTGACGGAAGCTTTGGATGCAGGCCGTCCGGCGCGGACCGTCGTGTGCGAAGGGCCCGGAGAAATCCAGTACGTTAAAACCCTCAACCTGCTGACCGCCAAACCGGTGCTCTACGTCTGCAACATCGCCGAACCCGAGCAGG
>SMVS01000062.1 GCA_004357435.1 Nitrospina sp.
ACAAATAAATTTTTGTTCAACGAATACTGCGGGAGTAACTCAGTGGTAGAGTGCAACCTTGCCAAGGTTGAGGTCGAGGGTTCAAATCCCTTCTCCCGCTCCATTTCTTTCCGTCCGGTTTGATCACACCTACATAAGACGGCGGCACCGTCGCCAAGTGGTAAGGCAGAGGTCTGCAAAACCTTTATCGGCGGTTCGAATCCGCCCGGTGCCTCCAATATTTTCTCACCCGCCCCCCTATAAATTCCAACGAAAAAGTATCGCACCCGCTACCCGCCTGGGAACGTCCCCCTGCGTTCCGCCGAAATTAATCTGAGCACGAAAGTTTTTGCATCGATGGCATTGCACCAGACTTTTGTGCAAGCTCCAAACCTCCTTTCCAAAAATGCTTTTCTCAAACGGTCACTAGATTCACACCCTGTTTCTTGCTTCGTTTTAGTTTCCATGATAGGATGCAAACAGTTTAAAAACCTGAGGTTTTTAATCTTTGTGGCGGGTGGTTTTAGGATGACCGCTCACCAAACCATTCGACCTCATCGTTAATTCCAACAGAGGAGAATTTCCATGAAAAAGTTTTTACTGGTTGGCATGATGTTTCTTGCGACGGCTAGTTTTTCCAACTCGGTTTTTGCCGCCGGGTATGGCGATGCTGGTTGCGGATTGGGTTCTCTCGTGTTTGGCAATGAGGGCGGCCCTGTCCAGGTTTTGGCCTCGACCACAAATGGAACTTTTGGAAGCCAGACTTTTGGCATCACCACGGGAACATCCAATTGTAGCCCTGAAGGCCTGGTTATGTTGGATAAGGAACGTGAAATCTTTGCCCAGAAGAACTATTCCAGTATTGTCAGGGAAATGGCTGTGGGTGAAGGTGAAAACCTCGAAACTCTCGCCGGGTTGTTCGGCTGTTCGCAAGACACCCGTAATGAGTTCGGCTCTCTGGTTCAGGATAACTTTGGAAGCATCGTGACAAGCGATACGACATCGCCCAACGAAATGCTGATCCATCTGCAAAGCCAATTGGCGAATCACGCTACGCTGTCCAAATCCTGCGTTGCCGTGATGGGCTAACACCAAAACATGTGATCCCAAGGATGCCAACGCATCTCAATGTTGCGTTGGCATCCTTTTTAATTTTATTTTTTCTCCGAAACTAACCCTCTTGCCTGCGATCCGAATTCACCTCATTGGCCTTTCGATCATTTTTGGTTTTATCCTGCACACGCCGGTTCATGCCGCGGCTCCAGTCAAAAATCCCTATTTAAAAATGCTTGTCCAGCAGGCGCAACAGGAACAACTGTCGGAGAAAAAAAGCTGGCGCCGACTGGGACATTATAAAACAAATCTTTTCAACGGCTTCACCAGCGAGGCCGATGGCAGGGCGTTTTTTATCGCTCCCAATGGAAAAACCGATCCTGGGGCCGAGCTCGCCGCCACCCTCAAAAGTTTTTTTAAAAATCCAGAGAACCTGCAAGGCAAGGCAGAACATCCCCAATGCAACTTTCCCGCCCGTTATAAATGGCTGAAAAAAGAACTTGCTTTTGACCCCCGGCAACTGCCCGAACAACCCTGTGTCCGCCTTCAAAATTGGCTCAAGCAATTGGATTCAAAAAAAATCACGCTGATCTTCGCTTCCTCTTATATGAGCAATCCGGCCTCCATGTTCGGCCACACCTTGTTACGCATCGACAGCGACCATCTAGACAAACGGGGCAAACTCCTCAATTACGGAGTGAACTATGCGGCCAACCCGGACACCACCAACGCCGTTCTCTACGCTCTAAAAGGCCTGGTGGGTTTGTTTCATGGCACCTTCACGGTGTTTCCTTATTACATCAAGGTCCAGGAATACAGCAATTGGGAGAGCCGGGATTTATGGGAATACGAACTCAACCTGACGCCGGACCAGGTGAACACTCTTCTACTCCACCTTTGGGAACTCGGCGGCACTTATTTCGATTATTATTATTTCGATGAAAACTGTTCCTACCACCTGCTATCTCTGCTGGAAGTTGCCAACCCGGAACTTGAATTGACCGATCAATTTTTTTACTCGGTTCTTCCAACCCAGACTATTAAAATACTTATGGAACAAGAAGGGCTGGTGGCAAAGGTCGAATACCGCCCCTCCATCCTGAGCCGCATGAAAAGTAAAAAGGAAAAAATGGTGCCGGAGGAAAAGCAGTGGTTGCACCGAATCGTTGACGATCCCGAGCTGGTAAAAAATAAGGCCTTTCAGAAGCGGACAGTTCCTTCCAAAGCCCTCATATTGGACAGTTATCTCGACTATCTGCAATACATCGGCATGCAAAGGGAAAAAGAAAATCCGGACCAGCCCCTGCTGATCTCCCATTCGATTTTGCTGGAACGGAGTCGGCTGAAGTATAAACAACCTAACCAGAAGGTCATCGCTTTCTCAACCCGCCCCGAACTCGGGCACGGCTCCGACCGGGTGCGGTATGCCCTCGGACTCAACGATGATGAGCTGTTCCAGGAGATCGGTTATCGCCCCACCCTGCATGACATTTTGGCCAAAGACCTGGGTTACGGTAAGGATTCACAAATCCTGTTCTTCGATCTCAAGCTCCGTTACTATTATGAATCCAAAAAATACCGGCTCTACAGCTTCCGGCTGATAGACATTATATCCCTGACCCCCTACGACCCGATATTCACCAAGCCCTCGTGGAAGCTCAATCTGGGTTTCTACACCCTCCCCGATATCGATTGCGATCACTGCAATTCATTTAAAGGCAACGGCGGTTACGGTTACTCCTACAAGTCCAGTCGGCAATCTCCTTTTCTATTTTTTGCCATGGTGGATGTGACCGGTGAAACTTCCGGGCATTTGGAAAAAAATTATCGGCTGGGCGGAGGAGCGACGGGCGGCGTCTTGATCGACTTCACGGAAGATTGGCGCTTGCAAATATCAGGAGATTACAAACGTTTTCCGCTCGGCCATGAATCGGAGACTTATCAGCTTTCGGTTCGGCAACGGTTTTCAGTAGCGCAAAATCTGGATTTGAGGCTGGAGTACCGCCGCATCGAGCATCGTGACGAGGGGATTTTTTCGGTGAATGTTTATTTTTGATGGCACTGCAATGCGGTCTCCCGACCGACTTGAACTAATTTTCGAACAGCGCTTCGACAAACATTTTGGCGTCAAACTCCTGCAAATCCTCCAGTTTTTCCCCAACACCGATATAGCGTATCGGCAGTTTCATCTCTCTGGATAGATTCAACAACACCCCACCTTTGGCGGTGCCGTCGAGTTTGGTCATGATGAGGCTGTCCACTTGCAAACCTTCATGAAATAATTTAGCCTGGGAAAGACTGTTTTGCCCAATGGTGGCATCGAGGACCAAAATCGTTTCGTGCGGCGCTCCCGGTAAAACCTTGCCGATCACCCGCTTCACCTTTTTTAATTCTTCCATTAAGTTGTGGTTGGTCTGCAAACGACCCGCGGTGTCAATAATGACGCGATCCATATTTCTGGCCAACCCGGCCTGAACGCCATCGAAGGCCACTGCCGAAGGATCGGCTCCGCTGGATTGACGAATGCACGGAATGCCCACGCGGTCCGCCCAGGCTTGTAATTGATCCACCGCCGCCGCCCGAAAGGTGTCCGCCGCCACCAGCAGGACCCGCTGGCCTGCCAGATGCCACTTTTGCGCCAGCTTGCCGATGGTCGTCGTTTTCCCCGAGCCATTGACGCCGATGACCAGAATCACCTGCGGCGTGGATTCCGTTCCGTCCCCCTCATATTGATTGGCGCTCAGTTGCCGGGTCATCAAATGTTTCAAATGATCCTGCACCGCGTCCGGGGTTCGGAGACGTTGCGCACCCACTTCCCGATTCAACTCCGCCATAATGTCCTGAGTGGCGGCCATGCCCACATCGGCAATCAGCAGAGACTCTTCAATCCGCGTCATCAGCTCGGGTCCCACCTGGGCTTTGCCATGAATGACGTTGTCGAATCCGGCCGCCAGAGAATCCCGGGTTTTGGCCAATCCTCTTTTTAATCCCGAGAAAATACCGGAACGATTCTTTTCCGTTGCGTTTTTATGGGTCTCTTCACTCATATAAAAACTATCCGGGAAAATATTTTTGATTCAATTATTAAAATGGCCATCGGGCCCGAAAATCAGGACGCTGTGGGAAGTGAAGCCCGTTGAAGATTCTTTTTAGTGAGGATCAACAGTAAATTCTTGTCACGGCAGGAAACCGCGATATCCATCAGGTTGTCTTTGTTAAAATCTCCAACCGCAATGCCTTGCGGATATTCGTCGACATAATGATTGACCGGCGGGTAGACAAACGTGCCGTCGCCGCGCCCTAAAGTCACCGAAATCGTGTCTTGGGTGGCATTGGACACGACGAGATCAACATTGCCATCCCCATCAAAATCGGATGCCGCCACAAACTTGGGAAACTCGCCCGCGGCAAAATCACGGAGACTTTTAAAAGTTCCATCGCCATTATTCATCACCGTGGTCATGGCATGCAGGGAGTTGCTGGAAGTCACCAGGTCGGTCCAACCATCTCCATTGGCGTCAATATTGACAATTGTGAGAGGCTGGCCACCCCCGCGGAACAGCTGGGAAGGTTCGAATTGACCATCCCCCTTTCCCCACAGGATTTGAACGCCCACGTTGCCGGAGCCGGCCAGGGCCACCGCCACATCGGTGTGTTGATCCCCATTGTAATCGTCGATCACCAATCCGGTGGGTTGACCCCGCATGGGAACTGTGACCGGGTCATTAAAATAGCCCGCCCCTTTGCCTATTAGAATGGCCACTTTATGATACCGCAGGGAAACCGCCAGGTCGGGAATTCCGTCTTCATTGAAATCCCCCGCGACCAAATTGATCGGAATTTTTCCGGGATGGAGAACCTCGCCCATACTTTTAAATCCGCCATGCCCCGTATTCAGAAAAATCTGGACGCTCTGATCCCGATAGTTGAGCTCCGCCAGATCCGGGAAACCGTCGGTATTGAAATCGGCAACCGTAATGCAGATCGGGTCCGCACCGGTTTTGAAAACCACAGGATCTTTAAAACTGCCATCGCCATTGCCGCGAAAATAGGAAAATGTGTGGTCCCCACTGTTGAGCACCACCAAGTCGAGGTTTTTATCCAAATCGAAATCTTTTGTCACCAGAAAAGACGGTTCCTTGCCGGTATCCAACGCGTTAGTGATTATAAACAACGGTGGCATTTTCTTCGCAGATTGGGAGGGCGGACAACCCCATAACATCAACAAGGGCAAAAGCAGCAGGCCGAGGCGTAAATATTTTCTCATGGTCCTTCAAGGAAAAATTAGAGATGGGTGAGAGTAGCACACCCTTATTTTTTCAACAACCGGAGGTTTTAAAAAATCCACAGGTTCTCATCATTTCTTTTAAAGCCGCCGGGCGAGGGGCTGTCGGAATATGTATTTAAAGATTTCCTGGGAAAAATTCAGCCCGACACGGGGAGAGAAAGTGCTTTTGAATATCTGCTTGTAGGGCAATTCGCCGGAAACGATGTTGAACATCGCCTCCATAAATAACGGGTCGCGTGCCGCAATATTCAAAATGTGATCCATGAACCCGTAACGCGTGCTGAGATTGGTCAACAGGCGGATGGCGCGGCCATACCAGAGATCCGCCGTCAATTCCTCGCAATCCCGGATATAGTTCTGAAAGGCTTTCCGGGAGACCCCGAAATTCATCATACAGCGGGCCGCGTAAATTCCGGTCAGACAGGCAGAATTGATGCCTTTGCCTTTGAACGGACGGATCAATCCGGCCGCATCCCCGATGGTCACGTAGCGATCTCCAAACAAATTCCCTGCCGGTGAAATGGGGAACTTCCCCTTAAAAAAGTTCAACGGTTTTTCCTTATGTATCTTTGGCGGCAAAAGCTTTTGGACCGGAGGCGAGCGCAAAAATTCCACCATGATGGGGGAAGCCACCGCGCGTCCGGCGATGTTGATGGAAAGGTGGTCGTGCTTGGGGGTGACCGCCCCGAACTCCATGCCCTTACGGGACACCAGAAAAGCGTGAATCCAGGGACCCAGGCTGTCCAGGAAATCCGGGCCGGGATACAACCGGGTGATGATGGTGTTGAGAAAGTCCGGGCGGCGATACCGCGTGGCCCGCTCAAAAATCCAAGCGGTGCCTTCGTCCAGTCCGAAGGCCCCCACCACCACCGCGGCGCGGCAGTTTTGGCCTTCGCTATAAACCAGAACATCATGGGGGCCGACTTCCATGCCGGTGATCCGGTTGTGGTTGATCTCCACGCCGGCTGAAACCGCCTGGTTAAACAAAAATTCATCAAACTCCGACCGGCTCACCGCGTAAGTCGAGCCGTGCTCCTTGCCATCCAGGGCCAGATCCATCCGATCGGAGTGAAGATGATACCCCTCAATTTTTTTCCGGAGCATCGATTCCGGCAATTCCAATCCCAGTTGATCGCGCAGGATGTCCTCCAGGGGGGGAGAGAGAACACCGATACATTGATTGAATTGACGGCCTTCATTGAACCGCTTTTGCTCGAAAACCAAAACCCGGATTTCTTTGCCAAGCTTTTCGGCCTCGCGTTTAATGGCCAGGGCACAACTCGCACCGCCGGGACCGCCGCCGACAATGCATACGGTGTCTCCATTCTGGAGCGGCCAATCGTTGGCCTTTGAAGTTGGCATGGCTTCTCAGGAGGAAGCCTGAACCGACTTTTTATAAAAATAATCCAGCATCCCTTTAAAGATGTAGGTGTGGAATTTGGACATAAAAAACCAGTACATATGCCCCCAAAAAGGATCGGGTATGAAGTGAGCTCTAAGGGCTAAACGGGTGTTGCCGTTTTCTCCGGGGTACAATTCAAACTGCAACCAGGACAATCCCGGTGAAATCAATTCGGCTCGGAGGAGCAATTCCTTATTGAGGTCCAGTTTTTCCACCCGCCAGAAATCCACGGAATCCCCGATTCTCAGATTTTCCGGGTCCCTCCGCCCCCGTTGCAATCCCACCCCACCCAACAAACGATCAATGAACCCGCGAATTTTCCACAGGAAATTGCCGTGGACCCATCCATGGGGGCCGCCGATTCGACACAAGGTTTCGAAAACCTTTTCCGGGTCCGCAGGAATTTCTATGGAATGCTCCTCCACAATAAAATCCGAGGATTCAAACTCGCACAGCGGCAATAGTTCCGTCATGCTTTCCGGCGGAACGTCGCTCCAATGCGAGTACACCTTCGAACTTTTTTCTTTTTCCAAGGCCCGCCGGACGGCGGTCTCAAACCCAATCGGCTCGAAGGGGAGGATTTCCTTGATGTCCTCGTTGGGACACACCACATCGGTTTTCAGACTGCCGAGCAGCAGGCTGGTGATATTGACCGGCACCGAAATAAAAAAGTGGAGCCAGTAAGCAAACAACCGACATGAAATGGAAACCGGAAGTGGCACCCACGACACATTAAAAAAGCGCACCTTTTTATTCAGGAGTGAGGCAAACCGGCTGATCAATTCCTGATAGGTCATGACATCCTGACCGCCAATGGAGTATTCGCGCGTCGTCAGGTTTTCCGCTTCCAGCACTCCCACCAGATATTTGATGACATCGCGAACGGCGATGGGCTGGACCCGGGAATTGAACTCCGGTAAAAATGGAATCCATCGGGTATGCAGGACCATGGATTTCAGCAACTCATAAGAAGCGCTTCCGGTTCCAAGAATAATGGCCGCGCGCAGGCTAATGACTGGAATGGAACCCTCCGACAACACGGACCCCACCTCGATGCGGCTCCGCAAATGCGCCGATAATTGTTGGCTGGTCTCTCCCAATCCTCCCAAATAAATTATTTTTTTGATGCCGCATTCTTCGGCGACTTCCCGGAAGTTTTGGGCGACGGCTTTGTCGGTTTGCTGGAACTTGCGCTCATCCAACCGCATGCTGTGAATCAGGTAATAAACCACATCCATGCCCTGCATGGCCAAACGCAATTCAGCCTTGTGGATCCCGTCGGCGTACGCGTACTCCAGGTTGGGATGAGAAAGAATTGCGGGAAAACTCTTGTTGCGAAGCATGCACCGCACCCGATAGCCACGGCCCACCAACTCGGGAATCAGGCGTCGGCCTACATAACCGCTGGCCCCGGTGACCAACACTTTGGTGTCGGCATGGGCGGGGAGCGGCAGATCGTCCGTGTAGTGGTAATTGACTTTTTCCGGATCCATATTTCCAATATGGGGTCGGGAGGAGAGTTTTTCAAGCATTAATCGACATTTTTTGCCAGAGTTCTGCCTGGCCTGAGATCAGGAGGGCTTTCGGCGTCAGGCTTTCCCAAAGAAAAATGGGTTGTGCTGTTTTTCTTCACCGACGGTGGTGGCGGGACCGTGCCCCGGATGCAGGCGGGTGTCGTCGGAATATGAAAACAGTTTGCCAACGATGGATTGGAACAAATCCTGCCAGGAGGAATTGGCGCGCCCCATGGAACCGGCAAAAATACAATCGCCGGAGAAAATGGTCTTGTTGATTTTATACGACACACCGCCCGCCGTATGCCCCGGCGTCGACAAGACCTCAATATTTAGATGACCCAGTTCAATCCGATCGCCATCCTGAACAAACTTCAAATCCCGACTGCCGCGCGGCTGTGGCTCCCCGGTACCGATCCAGGCAGGGCAGTTGTAAGCCTGGTCCAGAGCATCCAGTCCACCGGCGTGATCGGGGTGCGCATGGGTGAGCAAAATTTTTGAAGGCACCCGATTCAACTCCCCCGCTTTTTTAATGAGGGCTTCGGGATTGGCGCCGGTATCGACAATAGCCGTGGCGCCGGTTTCCCGGCACTGGATCAAATAACATTTCACCGGGTAAGTTCCCATGAAAACGTTGAGACAGGTCATCTCGAACTCCGGATCGGGCTGGGACGCTTGCGGCATCCAGGTTTGATGCGCGATGGCCTGGAGCGCCGGGCCATGCAAATCCAAAGCCTCCGCGATTTTTAGGATGGCGGCATCGTCCGGGATCAATTCGTATTGTTCCATCCGGCGGATATCCGCCACTGGCGTCGCCACCGCCTCTGCCAGATCATTCGCGGACCAGGCTTTGCCGTCGCGCGCTTTCTGCAGAATATCGCCGAACTCATCTTCCAGAACCGACATCCTATTTAGCCCTTCCTAATTGCAAATTGGTGAAAATTCAAATGTAGCTTTGCCTTTATTATACCTCACTTGAATTTTTACACCTCCTGCCATAATTTATTTGCTGGCAAGACGCTTGGCCAAATTTTACAGCCAGCGAGTCCATGCCGAAATGGTTTTTCTGTTTCTGGATACCCAACGATAGCCCACCTCCGAAAGCCAGGCAAAGCCGGGAATTTTGCGATAGCAACGGAGAGCCCTGCCTCGTCCGGGAACCATCGCCAGAGTCCGGAACACGGCTTCCGCTCCTTCAAAAATTTCCCCCGAAGGCAAAACCAATTGGACGGAGGCCTCGAACCTTGCCTGGGCTATCTCTGGAAAACGCGGAGCCGTCTCCTGAAACGGCGCGTAATCGACTCGGTCCTTCGTAATATGTTGCCCCCGCCGGACAAGACGCGTGCACAATTGACAATCTCCGTCATAAATCAATAATGGTTTTTCAATGGGCGGCATAGCTGAGACTCATAGGACAAGTGGTCAAATTCCCGGCGGATGACCGGGTTATGAAAATTACAGGATGCTCCGGCGCCTCATTATTATAGGACATTCCTCACCCAAAAATTGACGGCAAGCCGGGGATTTGAGAGGATGGGTGCCTGACCCTGAACAAGAGAAAAATCATGCTGGGAGCACTCGCAGGCGACATCATTGGTTCCAGGTTTGAGGCGCACAACATCAAAACCACAGAGTTTGCCCTGTTTCATGCCGACTGCCGGTTCACCGACGATACGGTCCTGACCGTGGCCCTGGCGGACAGCATTTTATACGGGACCGATTTCGTGGACAAGCTGAAGCAGTATTACACGAACTATCCCACCGCCGGATACGGGCCGCGGTTTCTGCAATGGGCGTCCTCGTCCAGCCGCGATCCCTACAACAGTTTCGGCAACGGCGCCGCCATGCGGGTCAGCCCGGTGGGGTTCGCCTACGACTCGCTGGCAGAGGTCCTGGCAAAAGCCCAGGCCAGCGCCGCGGTCACGCACAACCATATCGAGGGCATCAAAGGAGCGCAAGCCACAGCCGCGGCGGTGTTTCTGGCCCGCACCGGAAAAAGCAAACCCGACATCGCCCAATTCATCACTTCCGAATTTCAGTATGCATTGGATCAACCGCTCGACGCCATTCGGGAAACCTATCAATTCGACGCCTCCTGCCAGGGATCCGTGCCGCAGGCGATCACCGCTTTCCTGGAATCCGATGATTTCGAGGATGCCATACGCAAAGCGGTTTCCATCGGCGGCGACAGCGACACCATCGCCTGCATCGCCGGTGCCATCGCCCACGCGTTTTATCGTGAAATTCCCGACCGCATCGTCGATGAGGTGTACCGGATTCTCGACTCCCCCTTGCGCCAAATCACTACCCTGTTCACCAACAAATATGCCTGCCTATGAATTAGCACGTTTAAAGGCATCTTAGCTCTTGCGTTCTTTTTACCCGTAATATATCGTTCTACCTTGTGTCCGCTCCGGAAAAACTTTAGGATGGCTTCACCACACCCACAATTTTACTATTGAGTATTGATCGACAGGAAACCAAACGATGGCAGATTTAACTCGGGAAGAAGTTGAAGAAATCTTGAACCAGCTCAAAAAATTATCCGAGCAGGAAGAAGAGGAAAAAGAGAGAGCGGAAGAAGAGGGAGAGGAAGAAGAGGGAGAGGCCGTGGATTCGGATGAAGCGGAGAACTCCGACGACGACGAGGAACAGGATGAGGCCGAGCCGGCGGATGCAGAGGAAAAGGAAGAAGAAGAGGAGAAAAAGGAAGAGGAAGAGGAAGAGAAAGAGGAAGACCCCGCCCCGACTCTTAAAAACCTGGACCTTTCAGGATTGGACCTGTCTCATTTAAATTTTTATGGCGCCGATATCAGTCAGTCCAAGCTGATCGGAACCAATCTCAACGAATCGGATCTTACCGGAAGCAATCTGAATGAGGTCGACCTCACGGAAGCGGATTTGAGCGGTAGCATCCTCAACGACGCCCAACTGAACGGAGCCCAAATGAGCCGGGCCAATTTAGAGGACGCCGATATACGGCGGACCGTCCTGCGTGAAGCCAACCTCACCGATGCCAATATGATCAACGCCAAAATCATCAAGGCCGACTTTTTTAAAGCCAATCTGGCAGGCGCAAAGATGAGCGGAGCCGACCTGTCCCGTTCCAATTTTAAAACCGCCAATCTGAGCGGCGCCGATCTCTCCGATTCCAAACTCAGTATGGGTATCTTTTACGAAACAGATTTCAGCAATGCCACGCTGGTGCGGGCTGAGATTAAAGGAGCCAAAATGTTCGGGGCCAACTTTAAAAACGCCCGACTCACCCGGAGCGATATGACCGGAGCCGACCTCACCGAAGCCAAAATCATCCAGGCCGACCTCAGCCGTGTCAAACTGAGCGGTGCTATTCTGCGGCGTGCCGACCTCACCCAGTCCGACCTGAGCGAAGCGCAAATGGACATTGCCGATCTCAATGGCGCCAACCTCAATCAGGTTCAGCTCGATGGCGCGCAAATGAACCGCATCAAATTGAACGGCTCAAATTTAAAAGACGGCCGCCTGCGCGGCGCCAACCTCAGCCGCGGCAAACTGGGCCTGGCCGACCTCACGGGAGTGGATCTCAGCGACGCCAATCTCGAAGGAGTGGATTTTACCGGGGCCAATCTGGACGGCGCTGATCTCAGCCGGGCCAATATTCAGGAAGGCGTTCTGGAAGGCGCTTCACTGAAAAAGGTCTTTCTTGCAGGAGCCAACTTAAGGAAAGCAAAACTCGATAAGGCCAACCTGGAAGGGAGCGATCTCGCGGGCGTTCGTCTCAAGGGAGCCTCCTGTGTCGCAACAAATCTGAAAGGCGCCGACCTCCACCGATCCGAACTCGACCATGTGGATTTTACCCAGGCGGATCTCACCGACGCCAACCTGGCGGGCGCCAAACTTTTTCAAGCCGATCTCACTCAAGCCAAACTCGCCAACACCAACCTGAAAGACGCTGATCTTACCGAAGTCACCGGCTACCCATCCTAAGCCAGTGGATGGCGCGCTTCAACTGTTCTCAGACGTATTCCAGAATATCAAATGATGTTTGGCGGGAATCGCTGGCCGAGTCCCCGAGGCTGTAATCGTCCACCGCTTCCACGTAATCGTCGAACCAATAAGCGTTGGGATTGCGCTTGAACACCAGAAACCGGGAACCGTCTTTGGCTTTGGCGGCACGTTGGTACTTGAAGTAAATATGCTCCTGCGTGAGGCCGACGATTTCTATTTTTCCGGTGCTATGCGACATCACAAACCGGGCACGCTTCGCCAAACCGGAGCAACCGGTCCGGGCGGTTTCAAAAATCTCGTAAGCTTGTTCCACAGGCGTGACATAAATTTTATTGCCAAGCGTTGGCCGGCATTGAAAAACGTAATAAGGCGGCACCCCGATAAAAGACAATTTGTTGAACAACTCACCCAACACCTGGGCGTTGTCATTCACACCGGCGATCAACGGCGTCTGGTTGACCACGATGGCGCCCGCCTTCAGCAAAAACTCCAAACACCGGATGGCCTCCGGTGTCAGCTCCCGGGGATGATTGAAATGCGCCATGATGTAGATTCGTTTTTCCGGCGTGCTGTACTTCTCAAGCATTGCCTTGAGGGAAGGATCGTTGTAAATCCGCATGGGATTGAACGCCGGAATCTTGGTGCCGATGCGTATGATGTTCACATGGTCCACTTCCCTGACTTTACGAATTATCGGTTCTAACTTGGAGGTGGACATGATCAAGGGATCGCCGCCGGTCAACAACACATTGTTGATTTCAGGGTGCGCGTTAATATATTCCAATCCCTCCGATATGTCCTTGGTGACTTCTTCGTTGTCATCCATGAACAGGCGTTTGCGAAAACAGAAACGGCAATAGGCGGCGCAAACTTCATTCACCAATAAGAGCGCGGTGGAACTGTATTTATGCTCCACTCCTTTGGCCACCGTGTAACTCTCCTCATCGGAAGCATCGAGTCGGCCCCAATCTTCCAATTCGCCAGTTTCCGGCATGACAATTTTGCGGATCGGATCCTCCGGGTCGTCCCAATCGATCAAAGATTGATAGTAATCGTTGGTGCGAAAAACAAACTGGTCGGTAACCTCATTGAGGTCCTTCACTTCGCCCTGGCTCAGCTGAGGAATCTGCTCCAATTTATTCAGATATCTGGGCTTTTTGCCGTTGCCATGGGCAAATGATGCGTTATTCATAAGAAAATCCTTAATTTGATATTCCTGTAATGCCCGCCCCATCGTCCGATAAGTGCGAACCAACCCTAAGCTCGGACACTAAATACTCTGCCAATTTTTTATGGGGTTTGCCCGCACGCCTGGGGAAAAAATATCCGAAAAAAATTTACATTGAATAATTATCTTTTCCGTATTGAATGGATTGTCTAATTAAATTAAGAATTTTTTAAGCACACGAATTAAACAAACCCAGCGGCTTAAATAAAATTGAGACCCTACGTTAGATGTTAGTTTGATCGGGGAATTTTCTCACAACAAAAAAAAAATGGAAAGAAATTATCGTAAAAAAATATTTTTAATCTTTTTAAAAAATTATTTTCAATATTGAAAATCCAAATTTATAAAAATAATTTTTTAAAAAAATAATCTCTTATAAAACGTTGCTGTTTTTAAATAAATTAATTTTTTTATAATCCAACGACAACATCAGCAAGTTTTTTCATCACCTGTTATGGGGAGCATTTAAGGGTTAAAAATTGAAGAGTTACACCCCCTGCCCGAAAAAACGGCAACCGGGCTTGATCCTTGTTGAGAAAAACCAGCCACCGGGTCTCTCAACAGTTTCATCCATTCGCCTCACCATGGATTACTTAAAGGAAAATAGACGAATAAAAAACGAAAATATAAAAGACCACCCATTTTTTATAAATACAAAAAATACACTTTATTTTTATGCTGGAGGTAAACTCAGAATTTCGGGCGGACGCCCCGAACTTAGGTCAACGGGAAGGCAGATTCATGGTGTCACGGACCTTGGTGAAGGCCGCGACCGCCCGCTCAATGTCTTGTTTATTATGCGCCGATGAAATTTGCAGGCGAATCCGGGCGGCTCCCTTGGGAACCACAGGAAAACTGAACCCGATCACATAAACACCTTCCTTTAAAAGGTTTTCTGCCATTTGCCGGGCGACGGCCGCGTCCCCCAGCATAATGGGAATGATGGGATGGTCTCCCGGTGGCAAGCTGAACCCGGCCGCCGCCATCTGCTCGCGAAAGCCGGCGGTATTGTCCCTGAGCTTTTGCAACAAGTCTGGGGAGCGTTCAATAATTTCAATGGCTTTTAAAGAAACTGCGGCCACCACCGGGGACAGCGTGTTGGAAAAGAGATAGGGCCGCGACCGTTGCCGCAACAGTTGGACCACCTCTCCGGCCCCACTGGTGAATCCGCCGGACGACCCACCCAGGGCCTTGCCAAAGGTTGAGGTGATGATCGAAACCCGTCCCATAACCTTGCGATATTCAATGCTTCCCCGCCCGGTGTCGCCAAAAAACCCGGTGGCGTGAGAATCGTCTACCATCACCCAGGCGCCATACGCTTCCGCCAACTGGCAGATTTCCCCTAGCGGGGCCACATCGCCATCCATGCTGAACACGCCGTCGGTGGCGATCAGTTTGAAGCGGGATTTTGCCGCCCGCTGGAGCTGGGTCTCGAGGTGCCCCATATCCGCATGGTTGTAACGGAACCGCGCCGCCTTACACAACCGGGTGCCGTCGATGATGCTGGCATGATTGAGGCGATCACTGATGATCGCGTCCTGCTCGTTCAACAAGGCTTCAAAGAGACCCGCATTGGCGTCGAAGCAGGAAGAATAGAGAATCGTATCTTCCATTCCCAGAAAGCGGGAAATCCGGTCCTCCAGCTGTTTGTGGATTTCGTGGGTGCCGCAGATGAACCGCACGGAGGCCATGCCGAATCCGTACCGATCCAAGGCCTTTTTGCCCGCCTCAATCAATTCCGGATGGTTGGCCAGCCCGAGGTAATTGTTGGCACAAAAATTCAGGACCTCGCCCTCGGCGACTTGCAGGTGGGTTTGTTGCGGAGAAAGTAAAACACGTTCGTTCTTGTACAACCCCGCTTGCCGGATGTCTGCCAGTTCGGATTGGATGTATCCCAACAGATCCTCTCTCATGGTTTCACCTCCGCACAAATATGAACAGGCTTTAGTATTTTAAAATAATTTTGGGGTGATTTTGAAAAGCCTGTTCAAACGTTTCCATTTTAAATTTATTGAAGGGAAACAGGGTGCCCTCCCCTTTGTTCAGGATCACATCATAAATTTTATCCTGAAAGTCGTGGCCTTTGGATTGCAGTAAGTTGCTCATGATGAACCAGGTCTGGAACACTTTGCGCCCGACAACGCTGTGGAGGGTTTTGCCGTGCATGATGATCTGCTGAAAATCAGTGATGATGAAGTCGCCCGCTGACAGTCCAAACAGGATCACATCCCCGCCGGCACGGGTGGCCAGGATGGCCGTGTTCAGGGCCTGATTACTGCCCGACATCTCCAACGCCACATCAACGCCTTCGCCGAAACAGGTTTGCTTGATTTTAGCAACCACCTCCGGATCGGGAGCGACGCTTTTTGTGCCCGTGGACCTGGCGACTTTCAGCGGCAAATCCACACCCAGCCGCTCGGCCAGCTGGAGGTTTTTGGCATTGGGGTCAATAGCGATAATGGTCGTCGCCCCCATGGTGCGCGCCACCAGAATTGAAAACAGGCCGATGGTGCCGCATCCGAATATAGCGACCGTCCGGCCCCGCAAGTCGACCCGACTGCAAGCATGCACGGCGTTTCCCAGGGGATCCTGAATGGCCGCCACTTCCGGCCGAATGCGGTCCGGGTCGGTGCGCCACAATTCTTTGGCGGGCAGTTTAATCAACTCGGCAAAACAGCCGTCGGTGGAAATTCCGATGATCAGATGGTTGGCGCAGACATGAGCGTCGCCGATTTTGCATTGGTGACAGCGTCCACAGAAGATGTGCGATTCGGTGGACACCAGATCGCCCGGTTTGTAGCCGTAGAACTTGGCGGCGTAACTGCCCACCGCCACCACTTCACCAAACAGTTCATGGCCGCAGACCCGGTGGAGATGTCCGTTGCTCTCCAGCGAATCAAAAATCATTTCCTTGAACGCGCGACGGTACCAAATGCTCTTGTCGGACCCGCAAAATCCGGTGAAGCGGGGGCGGATGAGAACCCGGCTCGCGTCCTCTGGATTTTTGCCCTCATCCAGCTCCGGCTCCGCCACCGAAGTGTGCACCATCCCTTCGGTGGTTTCCCATTCATTTCGTTTGACATCGAGAACAAGAGCTTTCATAGCCGCCTTCCTATTATTAATATCCTCCCGCCGTCCGCAAAAGGCAATGCCTTTTCAGGAAGCCGGGCGTGCCCGGTGGCTGGCCCAATCCCGCAAATAGTCAATCTTTTCGCTGGCGGTTACGGCCAGTGGCACGGTTTCCTGGATGCATTTGGAAATGTCCTCGGTGGTGAATTCCCGATCCTCCGCATAAGCCCGGTACATGGCGGACAAAATGGCCTGCTCGATTTCGGCGCCGCTGAATTTGTCCGCCTCCGTGGCCAAGCGGTCGATGTCGTAGGCCGCCGTGTCCCTCTTCTTCAATTGAATGTGAATTTCAAAAATCTTCCTGCGTTCCTCCGATCGCGGCAGATCGATGAAAAATATTTCATCGAACCGGCCCTTGCGCAGAAGTTCCGGCGGCAGGCTTTCAATGTCATTGGCGGTGGCGATGACAAACACCGGCTTGGTTTTTTCCTGCATCCAGGTGAGAAAGGTAGCGAACACCCGCGAAGTGGTTCCGGAATCCACCGACCCCGAACTCTGGGTTCCGGAAAACCCCTTTTCGATTTCATCGAGCCACAACACGGTGGGGCTCATCGCCTCGGCCAGCGAGATGGCCTTGCGCATGTTTTCCTCGGAATTGCCGATGAAGGAATTGAAAATTTTCCCCACATCCAGGCGCAGGAGCGGCAGGCTCCATTCGGCGGCGATGGCTCTGGCGGCCAGGCTCTTGCCGCAGCCCTGCACACCCAGCATGAGCAGGCCTTTCGGTTCCGGCAAACCGTATGCGCGGGCCCTGGCACTGAAGGCGGTGGAGCGCTGATTCAACCAGTCCTTGAGCCGGCCCATGCCCCCCACCTCGTCCAGAGTGGTGGACAAGCCGATGAAGTCGAGGATGCCGGATTTCCGGATCAATTGTTTTTTTTCAGAAATGATGGCCGGCAGATCCTCCCAGCCGAATTTGCGATTGGTGATCAGCGCCTTGGCATAAACGTTTTCGGCTTCGTTTTTGGTGAGCCCCAAAGTCGCCTGCACCACTTTTTCCACGAGGTCCGGGCTCAAATCGATCTCAATTTTTTTGGATTCGCGGTAAGGCGCCAACAAATTGTTCAGGACCGCGGTCAACTCCCTGGCATCGGGCAAAGGCAGATCGTACACCGTGAAGTCCTTCTCCAACTCTGGCGGAATTTTAAGGACCGGGGAAACCAGAACAATCGTTTTATAACTTCTTTTCAGGTTGCGGGCCAAATCGCGCAGTTGCCTGACGATGAGTTCTTTTTCCAGGAAAGGATGAATATCCTGCAATACAAAAATCGCTTTTTCGGTGGAGTCCTCAATGTACCTCAGCACGTCCTGGATCTGCGCGTCTTTTTTTAATCCGTCCTGCTTGGGATCGAACCCCATGGACAAACTCCATGTGATCACTTTCTTTTGGGTGGCGGCGCCAATTTCCGCCAGCAATTCCTGCGCCCGGTCTTCTTCCCAAGTCACCAGATACAAAATGGGATAGCGTGCCCGGATGCACAAGATCAGCTGTTGTTTAAGTTCGTTCATGGTTCACATCCCTGTTTTAAAATTCAAGATAAGACCCTCTCGCTTCCGGTTGCGACGGATCATGAATCAACTGATAATAGTGAATGAACTTTGAATCGAGGATCGCCATGCGGTTGCTGGATGCGCTGACCGCAACGGATTGAATGGCGCCGGTCATGCGTTGCTTCCAAACGCGCTCGCCGGTCACTACCTTGTAGCAGGAAATCGATTCCCGGTCCGGCACGATCTCCAGAATATCTTTTTCGACCTGGGTCAATACCGAGCGTGAGTGGTGCAATTGATATTCACACTCCAGCTCACCCTGCCGGTTGCAGAAATATACGTTGCCTTGATCGCCCCGGAAAGCGATCCACTTTTTCAGAGGAATGATTTCCCGAATGGGTCCGGTGGCCTGAAACTTCCATTTCACTTTACAGTTGAAATCGAGCGCATGACAGCGGCCCATTTCCCCACCGACGTAAATTCCGTCCGGGGTCATCTGCAAACAAGTGATCGGTCCGCCCAGCACCGTGTGGTTCACACCGCCATTTTTTAAATTCAACGCATAGACCGTCTTGGGCGCTCCGCGAAATACCGCGCAACGTAATTTATGATGGATCTGCAGTTGGTGAATGTCCTTGCTGATCGAACCGGACCAGAGGGGTTTTCCCTGGCCGGAAATCATCTTCAACGCGCCACCTTTTTCGTGCACCAGAAAACAGGCTCCCGCCGGATCGATGCCCAGCCGCTTGATTCCCGTGCCATAGAAAGCGACACGGCTTTCCCGCAGGGTTTCGGTATCCAAAATAAACACTTCATTGGCATTGGCAAGAAAGACTTTCTTACCCCCCTGAGTGACAAAGATATCTTCGAACGCGGTCATGAACGTTTTCGTCCAAATCGACTTGCCGGAAAAATCAAAAACCTGAAAACGTTTTCTTTCGCCATAAACCACGCATTGACCGTTGCCCGAAATATGGACGGTGCCACTGCCCCGGCCGCCTGAACGCGGACTGGGCACCTGCCAGATTTCTTTTTTATCGGAAACCTCCGCGAAATCGGTCAGTTCCAGAAATTCCGCACGTTGTTCCGTTCCCTGCAGGAATTTATAACAAGACAACATCCCATTGTTTTCGTACAACAGGATGCGCGTGCCTTGCTGATCGATCCGGCAAATTTCGACATTGGAATCGAGATCCGTCTCCCACAACACATGCGCTTCGCTCGACACCATCCGCACATGCTTGAACGGATCCGTTATCAGCAGAGTTTTACCATCGCCGCTGACCGCCACATGCGTTACATTTTTATCCAGATCGATATGTTTGAGGGTTTGGTTTTCGCCATTATAGATGTAGACACCCCGATCCTGACAGGCGACCGCCAAAATATTTCCCGAATCGTCCAATTCAATGTCAGAGGGATGGGTCCGCGAAAGGTCGATGTTCGTGGGGTGGTTGACCAACCATAAGTTGGTGCCTTCCGAATCATACAGCCCCAGGCAAATTTCGTTGTGGACGACCCAAAATCGATTCTTTCTTGAGGCGGCCTTGAGCCGCCGCCAGGGATGCGGGATCGGCAGTTTCTGAATTATTTTGCCGTTGAAGTTCAGTTTGAGAGGCGGCGATTTCCAACCCCACAGAATGATATTCCCGGACTGGATTTCAAAAGACGTCCAATAGGATTTGAACCCTTTATTAAAAACCTCCCTGCCGGAGTAATCAAAAGCCATCAACCGACTGTACTCATTCAAGACTACGATTCTTTTTTTTACCGGCAGAATGCGAACCTGCAAAACCGCCGGACCGACATTATGCTCCCAAACCACCTTGCCGTTGGGGTTGATCGCCTGCACATCCCCGTTGCCAAACCCGACAGCGGCCCAATGATCGGTTGCGGAAAAATCGATGCACCGGACGGGACCGTCCACATCCGTACGCCACAAACAGCTTCCAGATTTTTTTTTAGGAGTCGCCACGTTTTCGTCGAAAAAGGTCCAAAACCATGAAATTCAATGGGTTCATTAATTTCCATTGTAACGGATTCAGGCCGCGAAGGAAGCCTCTAAATATAATTTAAGGTCCAACAAAAAAATTGAAGAATGTTAAACCAGGTGTTGAATGTGGAATTGGATTGTGCAATTGTGAAAGACGATGTTAGACGACCGTTACATTTTAAAATTTAAAGCCGCCACCGGGTTTGTCGTGGTCTTGGAATACAAAAATAGCGAAGAACTCGCCGCCAACCAGAAAAAAATCGAAGAGGCGGGAATTTCCTGCGAGCGATTGCAGGGTTTCAGCTTCAATTTCGATCAATCCGACCTGTACATGGACATGCGAAGTCCGGAATGCATTGAACAGTTCGACCTCGACGACTGGATTTAGACGGGCTGTCCGGCCCGCACTAAAATTGATTGAGGTGGGACACCAGCATTTCAGCCAGCTTTTCCAGATCGAACGGCCAGGCATAGTTCAAATGAATTTTCGGGTGGCGGGCACGCAGGGCGGCGATGATTTCGGGGATCTCCACCTCGGAATGCGATCCGCCAGGTGTCATCATGGTCGGCACCACGGTGATGGTTCCCACCCCCTCTGCGATGAGTTTCTCGACGGCCCGCGGCACATCGGGGGCGCAAAATTCATTATAAGCCACCACCAACCGGACACCCTTCAACAAGGGCGCCAGCTTGCCGGCCAGCGCCAACAACCCGGCCTGATAGGGATCGGTTTCCGGAGTGCGCGGCCATTCCCGGATTTGCCGGTCGAGCTCCACTTCTTCCCGCGAAGGCGGTTGACCGGACGCCCGGCGCTGGCTTTCCAGCTTTTTAAATTTCTGGACCAAGTCCCGCGGACAATCCTTGGGCAAACCGCCATGCCCCACCAGCACCACCGCCGATTGCGAAGATTTCATGCTCACCTTCCTGAATAGTTTAATGCCTGCGACTCACTACTTTAACCTCTGGTCCGCGTCGCAACAACCCCATAGTTCACGGCCCCTCCAAGGAGAGCTTTGTATAAGTGTCATTTTTTGTGTTGCCTCATTCATGAGGCAACGACACCCAGGAACAAGCCCCCTAGCCCCCTTCGGAGAAGGGGGGACACATCGGTCTCCCATCGAAGCTATCGGGACTGATCCAAAGTTTTCGGGTTATGCAAAATTCTCCCTTCCAAGAGGGTTGCTTTGCGGTTGACCCGCCATGGATTAACAGGCAAAATCGTCTGCATGTTTTCCTGATCCTGTCCATTGAACAAAGATAATCCTGTGAGGAGCAACCATGAATAAAGTCCCCGTAGCGAATTGGAATCAACTCAAGGACCGCACTCCGGTTTATGCTCTGGTCGCCAACGTTGATCTGGTGATCGTTCGTTTTGACGACCGGGTTTCGGTTTTGTACGGGCGCTGTCCCCATCGCGGGGCTCTGCTGGCCGATGGATCGGTGCAAGGCGATAATATAATATGCGGTGTGCACGGCTGGGATTTTCGATACGACACCGGCATCAGCGAATACAACAACGACGAGGCCCTGCCGCTGTTCAATTCCTGGATGGAGCAAGGCCAAGTCCTGGTCGATGAAGAAGAAATCATCGCCTGGGAAAAGGACCATCCCCAAGCTTATGATCGGGAAGGCTACCTGGGGCTTTACGCCGACCTGGAAGGCACCTCCCAGGAACCGCACGTTGCCCTCATCCAGAAGCTGGCCCAGGACGGACTCTCCCAGCTGGGGCATCATGGACCGGTGGCGGCGATGGGCGTCCCGCATGACGAGCTTCCGGCCTGGGACGACATCCAAATTCTCACCGCGCAAATTTCCAAATTGCCGCAATTGGACGATGCCGCAGTCGCTACCGAGGTGGTGATCGGTCCCAACAGCAAAAAACCTTTGCGCCTGTCGATCCCTCTTTTTGTTTCTGACATGAGTTTTGGGGCGCTGTCCGAGGAAGCCAAAATCGCTCTGGCGCGGGGGGCGGAAATGGCCGGCACCGGCATCTGCTCCGGCGAAGGCGGCATGCTCCCCGAGGAACAGCAAGCCAACTCCCGCTATTTTTACGAACTAGCTTCCGGCCGGTTCGGCTATTCCATGGATAAAGTCCAGCTCTGCCAGGCGTTTCATTTCAAGGGCGGCCAAGGCGCCAAAACCGGAACCGGTGGGCATTTACCCGGCCCCAAGGTCACCAGCAAGATTGCCCAGGTGCGGGGCTTGCAGGAGGGCGAACCGGCGGTGTCGCCACCGCGCTTTGTGGATTGGACGGAACCGTCACGGTTCCGCGATTTTGCGAACGAGGTGCGGCAGGCGACCGGCGGCATTCCCATCGGCTACAAACTATCGGCTCAGCACATTGAAAGGGACATCGACACGGCGCTGGATATCGGCGTCGATTACATCATCCTCGATGGACGCGGCGGCGGCACCGGAGCGGCGCCGCTGATTTTTCGCGACAATATTTCCGTGCCCACCATCCCGGCGCTGGCACGGGCCCGGCGGCACCTCGATGGACTGCACCGGCAGGACGTCACTTTGATCATCACCGGCGGCTTGCGGACTCCCGCCGATTTCACCAAGGCCCTGGCGCTGGGAGCGGACGCGGTCGCCTTATCAAACGCCGCGATTCAGGCCATCGGCTGTATCGGCATGCGGGCCTGCCACACCAACAACTGCCCGGTCGGCATTGCCACGCAAAAGCCGCACCTTAGAGCGCGGCTGATCATCGACCAATCCGCCGAACAGCTGGCCCGGTTTTTCGACGCCTCGGTGCAATTGATGAAGGTGTTGGCGCGGGCCTGTGGACACACGCGGCTGGAGCAACTGAACGTGGACGATCTGACTACCTGGAAGCGGGACATGGCCCACCTGACGGGAATATCCTACGCCGGTGTCACGCCTTTATAACGGCACCGGCTAAATTTTCCGAGGACCTTTGCCCTTGGCGGGAGAAGCAAAAGGCTAACCTTTGAGAATCATGCCAATAATTATTGAGGCCGGGCAGAGTTTGGCCCGTTAGCTCCGGCGCTTCGCCGGCTGGACTCATTCATGGCACGTGAAAGTGGTGTCGGAGGTCCAGGTGAGTTGGATGGTGTCGGGCAATTGGGTGGTCTTGTCGAGGTAGGCCAACTCCAGCTGGTCGCAGGTGAGGTTGATGGTGTTTCTAAGGTCCGCCCCGTGAAGGTAAGCATCGGTGAATTCGGCATCGGTGAGATCGGCGCCGTTGAGGTCGGCCTCGCTGAGTACGGCGCTGGTGAGATCGGCTTCACGCAGGTTGGCGCCCCGCAAGTCGGCACAGAGCAGATAGGAGTAGCTCAAATCGGCCTCTTCCAGGTTGGCATGGTCCAGTTTGGCCTGCATCAACTTTTGGTGGCTGAGGTCAGCGCCTTTTAAATCGGCTTTGCTGCTTTCCACCTTGATTCGATTTTCGATCCATTCCGGCAACATGCTTGGTTCCGCTGATTGGGAGTGAGTGTATTGAATGGAGCTACTGCCAAAACTAACGCCGATCAATGTATTATTCCACCGGAAAGTTGTCAATAATATTGATATAGGAAAAAAAATATCTATAATAAATCAGCTCGCAACAAAAGCAATTATTCGTCCCATTCCAATCCAACAAATCCCTTCCAAAATATTCTCGTTATGTACATGAAAGAACCCAAAGGAGGATAAGCGTGACTGTTAAAAAACTAGTCAGTTGGAGCGTATTGGGATTGTTTTCCTGGGGAGGGATGATTCAACCGGCACTATCCGAGTCGGAGCATAACGAATTGGTCGTCCGTTATCATAATGGTCTCAAAATGATGACCAAGGACAAGCAGTTCAAGTTTCAGGTGGGCGGACGCATCATGATGGATTTCGCCATTTTTGATGCGGACAATACGTTTAAGACTTCTTTTGAAGATGGCGACCAGACCTCCGGCGCCGAACTCCGCAGGGCCCGTATTTTTATGGCCGGTCTGCTATATAACAAGATTCTGTTTAGGGCCGAATACGATTTCGCCAGCACCAGTGACAGTACCGGTAGCACGCCCAGTAGCGGCGAAGAACCGGGTTTCAGGGACGTGTATATTGAACTGATCAAACTTCCGCTGGTGGGCGCTTTCCGGGTCGGTCATCACAAGGAGTTCTGGTCTCTGGAAAATATGACCAGCTCCAAATACATCATGTTCATGGAACGCTCCCTGATGAACTTCTTTTCCCCGGCCCGTGGTCTGGGTGTGGGAATCTTCAGCCCCGCACTGGATAGACGGATCACCTGGAGCACGGGGGTGTTCTTTGATAGCGCCGGTACAGCGCCGCCCGTCTCCAACTTTGATAACAGTCCCGGCGCGGTGAATTTCAGTCTCCGCCTGACCGGCCGGCCCTGGTATCAGGACAAGGGTAAACAACTGATCCATCTTGGATTTTCTTATGGTTTGGAAGACCAGGGGAAAGACAACTTGACCCATTTCAGAGCCCGACCGGAAGCCAACCTCACCTCATTCCATCCGGTCGATACGGGACCCCAGCCGGTCGAGAACATCAACCGATATACTTTTGAGCTGGCCGGTGTTTACGGTCCGTTCAGTTTGCAGGGCGAACATACTTTCGTCAGCGTCAGCAAACCTGCTGGAACGCCGGATGTGGATTACTCCGGCTTTTACGTGCAAGCGAGTTATTTTATCACCGGGGAGCACCGACATTACAATACCAAATACGGGATTTTCGGTATAGAGTCCAACCCCACCGCTTTTTTGACGGCGAGGGTGGCTGGGGCGCCTGGGAAGTGGCACTGCGTTATTCCAATATCGACCTGAATGATGGCGATCCCACCGGAGCCGCCAATGGCGGGGAAATGGACGACATCACTTTCGGGGTCAACTGGTATCTCAATCCGCAAAGCCGGGTCATGTTCAACTACGTGCGTTCTGATGTGGTTAGCGGAGGCGTGACCGCCCTGGATGCCGGAACCTTGAGTATCTATCAGTTCCGTTTCCAGATTGATTTCTAAATCCGGGCAAGGGGCCGCGGGCCAAGGAGTGGGTTCACACAGTCTCGGTTAGAGGAAGAAAAACGGAGAAGGTGGAGCATTGCCGACCACGCTGTCGACTTCAATGGTTCCTTGGTGGATGTCAACAATTTTCTTGGCAATGGCCAGCAACTGATTATTGCGCTTAAGTGCTTCATCAGTCTTTTTCGATCTTTCAACCATGACAAGCTTCTAATTTATTAAACAAAACCAACCCGCTTTGGAATTTGGGGAAATTTATCCACCCAATGGAAATGGCATTGCTTTTCCCGGATGATTTCACTTTGCCCAACGATTCTTTCGCGCGCATAACGGTGGGCCACAGCACTCTCATTTTCCGGATCGAATTGACTGATCCCAAAACTCATGGTGAGCCGGACTTGGCCGTCCTCCAAATCGAAATGCGAACATTGCAAGTGCGCCTGGTATTTTTCAGCCAGCACGACGCCCTCCTGACCGGGATCAGCCCGCCCGGGCAGGTAGGGGATTGGCGGGTGCGTTACTCCTACCGGGTGGTGGCAGCCGATGCCGTGGTGGATGCGTTCACCCACTCCGATTTCCATGGCGGCGGCACCAACTCCAGGGGCAGTGAAATGGGTGTGGACATCGGCCTGGCCCAGGGCGTGGCGCTGAACTTCACTTACTACAACACCCAGGTGGAGACCGGACTTAAAGACGACCGCCAAAGGTTTCAGGCCGATCTGGTCATCAAGTTCATGTGATCCATCTTAAAGTTACATTCAAAAACAGCGGCTCTGCGGCGATTTTTAGACGAGTCTATCTCATACCAGAGGCCGCTTGGCCGGCATCATCCAACCCGGACAGGCAGGGTGACGATGAAGGTGGATCCCTGCCCTAAAACACTTTGCGCGGTTATGCTGCCTTTATGGCATAAAACAATTTTTTGGCAGATCGACAGTCCCATACCGGTGCCTTCAAACACTCCAATACCATGCAGGCGTTCAAACGGTTTGAATATTCTGTTCAAATACTTTTCGTCAAAGCCGATCCCATTGTCCTCGACCCGGATTTCCAGCAGGTTTTCCTGAATCAGCTTATTCTTGATGGTGATCCGCGGCGGAACTCCTTCCCTACGGTATTTGAGGCCATTCGAAATAAGGTTTTGAAACAGCTGGCCCATCTGAATTTTATCGGCCTCTATGCTGGGCAAAGGTTTTGCCTCCACAATGCCTTCGGAGGTTTCAATCTGTAATTCCAAATCTGATAAAACATTTTGCAAAACCTCTTGCAAGTCTATGGTTTCAAATAACCGGGCATCGGTGGTGATCCGGGAGAAATCCAGTAGCGCGTCAATTAAGGCACTCATTCTCTCCGCCGATTTCTGCATGCGCTGTATATAATCGAGCCCCTGGAGTCCCAGAGCCGACTCATACTTTTGCTGGAGGCGGTCTCCGAAAGTCGTGATTTTCCGCAAAGGTTCCTGTAAATCATGCGATGCGATGTAGGTAAAATCGGACAATTCTTTCATCGTTTGTTCCAGTTCCGCAGTACGGGCTTTCACTTTTTTTTCCAGATTATAATTTTGATCCAAGGCTTTTTGATGGAGCAATCTCATTTCCAACAAATTTTTGATGCGAATGCGGGCCTCCATTAAATCGAACGGCTTGTTGATAAAATCCTTGGCGCCACTGCTCAACGCCCGCAGTCGGGTTTGGTCATCCCGCAAGGCCGTCAAAACCAGAATCGGCACATAAGATCCCGAATCTCGTTCCATCAACTGTCGCATGATTTCGAATCCATCTGGCGGCGGCATATAGAGATCAAGCAATACCAAATCGGGATGAATCTCAAAATATAAATCCAGGGCCTTTTTCGAATCATTAACGACCACTAGAGATTGATACCCCTCATCCTCCAACATATGCACTAAGAGGAGCGTATTGC
>SMVS01000063.1 GCA_004357435.1 Nitrospina sp.
GGGGGGATTGTGCTAATTTCGCCTGTCTTTGGCACAGCGTTGGAGGCTATAAGCCGGGGTAGCTCAGTCGGTAGAGCAGAGGACTGAAAATCCTCGTGTCGGCGGTTCGATTCCGTCCCCCGGCACTCCTGCGCGGAGGGCAGGTTTGCTCACAACGCGCCACGTTTTCTGGGGTTCAGACTTCTTTCTTGAACCCTCCTTCCTAACCTCTTTTTCGCCTTCAGGTGAAGCCTGGCTCCCTGCGGGAGAGGCGATCAGCCAAACTCCGGTTTCATGTCCCAAAATTGTTGAGTGCGGGAAGAGTCTGACCATTTTGCCCGGGCCTTGCCCGGTTACCTTCAGGTGAAACCTGGCTCCCTGCGGGAGAGGCGATCAGCCAAACTCCGGTTTCATGTCCCGAAATTTTTGAGTGCGAGAAGAACCATTTAGCCCCGGGCCTTGCCCCGTTGCTTCCAGGTGCAGGCTGGCCGTGGTCATTGCGCTAAAAACCCGCCGCCGGGTTCCTCGAAATTATTCTGCCCTCATAATCAAAATATCTGTAAACTTATAGCGTTCCATACGACCAAGTCTGCAAGTAAAATAGAAGCAGGCCCGAACCTTCTTGAGAATGAGTGAGTGGGTTTCACTGTGGGAGATGAGCGATGACTAAAAATAAAACAGCTTCCTTGATTATTATTAGTTTATTTATATTGGCGTTGGCCGGTTATAACGCCTTCGCGACCAATGAAAAACCGGGTTTTCAACACCAAGACCGGGCTGTGACTAATATCAAGCTGGCGACATTTGCCGGCGGATGTTTTTGGTGCATGGAGCCGCCTTTTGAAAAACTGGCTGGAGTCCAAAAAGTTATTTCGGGCTACACCGGTGGGAATAAGAAAAATCCAACCTACAAAGCGGTGGCGCGCGGCCTGACCAAGCACGTTGAAGCGGTTCAAGTTCATTACGATCCGGCGCGGATTTCCTATCAGGATTTACTGCAGGTTTTCTGGCGAAGTATTGACCCGACGGATAATGCCGGGCAATTTGTAGATCGCGGGACTCAGTATGCCGCCGGGATTTTTGTTCACGATGAAGAGCAAAACAGATTGGCCCGCGAATCCAAAATGGCTCTTGCAGAGAGCCGGCGCTTCAATAAAAAAATTGTGACTCCAATCATCCAGGCCAAAGAGTTTTATCCGGCGGAAGAATATCACCAGGACTTTTACAGGAAAAGTCCGGTTCATTATAAAACGTATCGCTATGGATCGGGTCGCGATCAATTTATCGATAAAGCATGGGGGGAAGAAAGAAATTACCAGCCCATGAAAGTTTCCATGGTGGCCGGTGAAAAATTTTCCAAGCCCTCCGATGAGAAACTCAAAGAAAGATTGACGGCGCTTCAATACCAAGTGACTCAGGAAAATGGCACGGAGCGGCCGTACAATAATAAATATTGGAACAATAAAAAATCGGGAATCTATGTGGACATTGTTTCCGGCGAACCTTTGTTCAGTTCTTTGGACAAGTATAAATCAGGTACGGGGTGGCCGTCTTTCACCCGGCCTCTGGTCGCCAGGAACATAGTCAGCCGTTCCGATGTCAGCTTCTTTGTGGAAAGAACGGAGTTGCGATCGGCGCGGGCGGACTCTCACCTGGGACATCTGTTTGATGACGGTCCGGCGCCGACGGGGTTGCGCTATTGCATCAACTCGGCGGCGTTGAAATTTGTTTCCGCGGATAAACTTAAAGCAGAGGGATACGCGGAATACGTTTCTCTGTTTTCCAAGAACTGAGCCAGACATCTCAAGGGTGTGGTGCGCTCACCGTAAATCCATAAGAGATAAGGGAAAGATATGAAAATGGGGAAAAAAAGTATTGTGCTTTTTGTGATCGCGGGTTGCTTGTGGGCCTTTTTTCACTTCGACCTCAGCCAATACTTGACTCTGGAGTATTTGAAAGGCAAGCAGGCCGATTTCTCTGTTTATTATGAAGAGAATGCCGTGTTGGCCATTGGCGCCTACAGCCTCATTTATATAATTTCAACCGGCTTGTCCCTGCCCGGAGCCGCGCTCCTCACCTTGCTGGGCGGGGCTTTGTTCGGGTTGCTCGCGGGCACCATTATCGTTTCCTTTGCCAGCACCCTGGGGGCCACGCTGGCTTTCACCGTTTCACGATTGTTGCTTCGCGATTGGGTTCAAAATAAATTTGGGAGCTATCTCAAATCTTTCAATGACGGCATCAAAAAAGATGGCGGATTTTATCTTTTTACGTTGAGGTTGATCCCCGCTTTCCCATTTTTCGTGATCAATCTGGTGATGGGGCTGACTCCCATGAAGACCTTGCAGTTCTTCCTGGTGAGCCAGGCGGGAATGCTGGCCGGCACCATCGTATTCGTGAATGCCGGAACCCAGCTCGCGCAAATCGAATCCCTGACTGGCATCCTCTCGCTGGAGCTTATTTTTTCCTTTATTTTGCTCGGACTGTTTCCGCTCATAGCTAAAAAATCATTGGGCATTTATAAAGGAAGAAAAATTTTGAGCAGGTTCAAAAAACCCAAGGTATTCGACTACAACATGGTGGTGATCGGCGCCGGGTCGGCCGGGTTGGTGACCAGCTACATCGGCGCGGCCACCAAGGGGAAAGTCGTCTTGATAGAAAAACATAAAATGGGCGGAGATTGCCTGAACACCGGATGCGTGCCCAGCAAAGCTCTCATTCGTTCCGCCAAATTCATGACAGACTTGAAAAATTGTAAAAGTCTTGGCATAAAAAATGTCCAGGTCGAATACGAATTTTCGGATGTGATGGAGCGCGTTCAGCGGGTGATCAAAACCGTCGAGCCTCACGATTCGATTGAACGGTACACGAAGCTGGGCGTGCAATGTGAAACCGGCGAGGCCAGGATCATTTCTCCTTATGAGGTGCAGGTGAACGGCAAGGTGCTCACCACCCGGAATATTGTGATCGCCACGGGCGCCCGCCCTTTCGTTCCGCCGATTGAGGGCGTTGACGAGGTGGACACTCTGACCTCCGACACGGTTTGGGGACTGCGTGAGCGGCCTGAAAATTTGCTGGTGCTGGGCGGCGGGCCGATCGGCTCCGAACTCACTCAGGCTTTTTCCCGGCTGGGATGCCAGGTGACGCAAGTCGAACAGCTGGACCAACTCCTGTCAAGAGAAGATCCGGAGATATCGCAAATGGTTTTGGAAAGTTTCGGAAGGGATGGCATCAACGTCCTGCTGGGACACACGGCCAAAAAATTCTTCAAGCGGGATGGCAAGAATTTTCTGGAATGTGAACATCAAGGCCAGCGCATAGAGATTGGGTTTGACAAGGTTCTGCTGGCGATCGGCAGGAAGGCCAACACCACCGGCTTTGGGTTGGAAGAACTGGGAGTGGAATTGACTCCCCGGGGAACCATCCAGGTGGACGCATACATGCGCACCAATTTTCCCAATATCTATGCCTGCGGCGATGTGGCCGGTCCCTACCAATTCACGCACATGGCCGCTCATCAGGCGTGGTACTGCGCGGTCAACTCCCTCATCAGTCCGTTCTATGGTTTCAAGGTGGACTACGGCACGGTGCCCTGGTGCACCTACACCGACCCGGAAGTGGCGCGCTGTGGACTGAACGAGCTGGAAGCCAAAGAGCAGGGCATCCCCTATGAAATCACCACCTATCCCATTGACGATCTCGACCGGGCCATCACCGATGAGGCCGCCTATGGCGTGGTCAAAGTCCTGACCGTGCCGGACAAGGATAAAATTTTAGGAGTCACCATCGTCGGGCTTCACGCCGGAGATATTATTGCCGAGTACGTGGCCGCCATGAAACACGGATTCGGGATGAATAAAATTTTGAGTACCATTCACATCTATCCCACGTTGGCCGAATCCAACAAGTACGCCGCGGGTAATTGGAAAAGAAATCATGTGACGGAGAAAACCCTGGCCTGGGGGGAGCGCATCAATCGCTGGCGCAGAGCCTATATTTGATCCGTCCGGATGAGCCCGCTCTTTTTCAGGAGTGCTGGGTTTGGGTTTGCGAGCCGATGCGGTCCATCACCGCGAACAGGACGCCGCTCAGGACAAACGCCATGTGGATGATCACTTTCCACATGTACATGTCGGCATTGACTTCAGTCGTTTCAGCCGAAATCGTCATGAAAGTTTTCAGCAGGTCGATCGCGGATATCGCGACGATAGCGCCAATGACTTTCAGTTTCAGCCCGCCAAAATCCACTTTCCCCATCCAGTCCGGCCGGTCCTCATGATCGGCCACATCAATTTTAGAAACAAATATCTCGTAGCCCGAAAAAATAATCATCAGCAGTAACGATCCGACCAGCGCCATATCGACCAGTGCCAGTATGCCGATGATCACATCGCTTTCGGAAGCCGACACAACGTGGACCGCCAAATGAATCAGCTCCTGCGCGAATTTTACAAACAGCAGAGCGATACCGCCCACCAATCCCAGGAAGAATGGCGCCAGCAACCAGCGGCTGTTGAAGATGACTTTTTCCAAACCGTGTTCGATTTTTTTCAGCATGAAAGGGTCCTTTATATTTATAAATCCATAAATGCGCGCGACAGTTGTACCATAACTCAGGTGAGAGTTTCTACGATTCTATCCCCAGGCCGATCACATGAAGGCGATTACTCCTCCGGCGGCAATCATCAGCAGGCCCGTTACGCGGCCCCCGGCCTGTCCCAGCGGCAGAACTTTTTCGAGTAGAACGAACAGCGTGATGGTGGCGATCCACAACAGGTTCATCACGCCACCGACGAACAACAGGCCCATCAACACCCAGCAACAGCCCAGGCAATACGCTCCGTGCGCCAGTCCCATCCGGAACGCGCCGCCCACGCCCGAACGCCAATAACGGGCGATGAATTCCACCGGCGAGCGGCATTGGCGAAGACACTGATCCTTGATCGGCAGCCATTGATAAATTCCAGCAGAGATCAGGAGACCCGCGCCCAGCCCAACGCTCTTTGAAACCATCATCGGTGACAAGAGGGCGGCGCGTTCCAGTCCCCACTGCGCGGTGGTCGCCAGCAGGCTGAACCCAATCCACATGGCGAGGTAGCCGCTGACGAAGGCGCTAACAGGCGCGGTGGGTGTGCCCTGGCCGGCGGATTTGCGAACGACAGCGGCGAAGATTAAAACGGTAGGGGCGACCGAAGGGAGCATCATGCCGATCATCATCATCGCCCACATGAGGAACATCATCACAAAATATCCGGCGGTCCAGAGGCGCAACTGCATGGCGGCCATGCCCGGCATCTCCAGCGTCCACAGGTACAGCCAGGCCAGCAGGGTGATGCCGGTCAGCGCACCGATGACGGCGAGCCAATCGCGGCGCGGCAATGCACGGGTGGGCGCCTGCCAGAGTGATGCCGGCTCCTTGGCAGGGGAGGCAGATGGCTGATGTTTTGGTGGTATGTTCAACAATTGTAGAGTGCAAGCAGAGTGTGACCCCGTTAGCTCCGGGCCTTGCCCGGCGCTAGCGGATGACACCGTCCTGGTTCATATGCAGGATATTGAACTGGCCGTAACTGTCTTTCAGGTCCAGCTCAATGGCGGAAGTCACTTTAGTGTTGCCGGACCCCATCTCGGCGTAGGTGTACTCGAACCCTTCTGGCAGGTGAATCACTTTGCGGTCTTCCTCACCGCTGAACGGGTTGATCAACGGTTGGCCATTCGATTCCACCAGGCCGTCGATTTTGGTGTGGCCGCGGCGTGCGTCGACATCAATGCTCATTTCAATCGGCGCATAAATCGGATCGTGCACTTTGGACATGGTGCTGTTATAAACTTGAAATACCGTCGAGCCGGGAGCGGTCGATTCACCATGCGCGATCTTGCGCAGGGCTTCTCTCTGCTCCGGGTTGGCGCGTTCGTCGATGATGACCTGCTGTTGGCCGTTACCCTCCGCCACTTCGCCCGGCCATTTGAGGATCACCACGAAGGACAGGCCGTCGAGTTTGGTGTCGTTGAAATGGCCCTCCTCGATCAGCACCTGGGCGATGCCCTCGCAGTGCCCGTGGGTGGAAGGCGAATTAAACTGGCACGGGCACCCGAAAGCGCAGTTGCAGTTGCCGAACTCTTTACCGCGAATCATCCATTGGTCCGCCATCACACATCCTCCATTTAAATTTTTTAGCGCCCTCTTGGTGAAGCCTGCCCTGAGCTTGCCGAAGGGAGGGCGGGGGCCGGGCAACGCCCGGAGGTAAATGAGCCTTTGCAGAGCACGAAACCTTTGAATTGATCCCGTACCTTCCCAAGAAGGAAGTGTATCAAACTTGAATCTGGAAGCAACGCGCAATAGTAGTTGTTTTGCATAGCCATGGTATATTGATAGGGATTGGGATTTTTGTGTAAGTAATGCGGTGAGTTTTTTCCAAATTCAGGTTAATGATATTTATGAAAAAAATATTTTTGTGCATGGCGATGATTGGGATGTTGGCGGCGTGTGATGCGCCGGCACCAAAAAATTACAGTGAGCTTCCGGAGCCTCTGCCGGAGTCGGAAGGGGAACTGCTCTTTCTGGAATCGAAGTGCCCGGTCTGTCACGGCTATCAGGGCGCGGGCAACGGCTTTCTCTCCGCAGGGCTCAAACCGCAACCGCTGGATTTTTCATCCGCCGTAGTCATGGCTGAAATTTCCGACCCGCAGTTGCAGGCGGCCATCCGCAACGGTAAAAGTTCGGCCATGCCGGCCTACGCGCAGTTCACTGACGGTCAGCTGGCGGAATTGACTCGTTACATCCGCTCCCTTTCCAAATAGCTTTATAATTTATCTGCAGGACAGGTGGAGGATAACGCTTTTCAAATCCTCTCTCTGTGCAACCCTATTGAAAAACCATTGAGAGGATGGCTCATGATTGAATCATTCGATATTGGAATTTTCACATCAACGTATTTGATTCCCTGGGGAATCAACATTTCACTGGCGGTCATGGTCTTCGTCGTGGGCAAAATGGTGGCCAATATCCTGGTCGGCGTCGCGGTGAAGCTGATGACCCGCGCCCAAATGGATGTGCATTTAGAAAAAGTGGCGTGAGCTGGATTCCTGCTGGATCGCAAAGGGTTGGTCTCGGGCGTGATAGGCCGCGGGGGTTGGGAGTGACTCCGCGCTTGCTCTCATAGCTTCTGGCGGTTCGCCAGCGGGTGGGCTAACGACGTTTTTCTTGAATACTTCGCAGGTTTCTGGGCAGTTTGGTGGTGTTGTCGATCTGGGCGGACATGATTTGTTCGGCGGTCAGGTTTTTGGCAAAACTGAGGTCGGCCCCTTTTAGATTGGCGTTGGAAAGATCGGCGATCTCGAAGTCGGCTCCGATGAGTCGGGTCCTCACCATTTTAGCCGATCTCAACTTGCAGTCCACCAGCTTGGCTTCGTTGAGGTTGGCGTCGCTGAGGTTGGCGGAGAATAGATTGGCCCCGGTCAGGTTGGCGCCGCGCAGGTTGGCCTGCACCAGGTTGGCCCCCGACAAATTATGGTGTGACAAATCGGCACGCCGCAAGTTCCTTTTGGACCGCTCCGCCTTTCTTTGATCGGAGAGGGTGTCTTCTTTTATCGGAATCTTTCTGATGGTTCCCTCCCGCTCCATCAATGGATGTTATAGGTTCATCAAAATACACCGGTTCGTTGGCAGTACCCAAAGCCCCAAGTTTCCATTATAAC
>SMVS01000006.1 GCA_004357435.1 Nitrospina sp.
AGCCGCCTTGAGCTCCGGAGGCGTCCACCACTGCGCTGGAGACCTCCCATGAATTGTTTTTGGTGTTGAGGGTGATACTGCCGCCCCTTCCGGTGGTGCCGGTCGCCAGCACGGAATCGGCCAGACTCAGTGCGCCGGCATTGACCGTGATGGTACCGCCCGACTCACCGCTGGCATCTACCAAGCCGCCGAGGCTGACCCAATCGGTGCCGGTGATAGAGATATCTCCGCCTAGTGCGTCATTGCCGGTCGCCAGAATCGATCCGCCATCCACCACCACCGAACCCGCTTCGGCAATGATCGTGCCGCCGGCTTCGCCCGCATCGTCGCCGGAGGCGTCCAGCGTACCGGTGATGTCGATATCGCCGTCCCCGGCCAGCAGATAAATTTCCCCATTTTGCTCACGCACTGTGTGAGCGATGATGGTCCCCGAATGGTTGACCACGTTACGAATCACGTCGCCGGCGTTCTTGGCGGTGAGCAGCACCTTGCCGCCGTTGGCCTGGATGAGACCGGAGTTGAGGATGCGATCCTCAAGCACGTTGCCTTCGGTATCCACCACGTCGCCCTCAACCGCACCCAGGATGGAGAAGTTGATCAAGCCATCGCCGGTGAAATCGACCACGGCTTCGGTGCCCGCGCCGATGGCCACCGAGCCAAGATCGGCGACGATGGTGCCGGAGTTGACGACGGACGGGGCCAGCAGACCGACGTAACCGGACGCCTCAATATTGCCCTGGTTGACGACCGCGGTCAGTGACTGGTTGGGGTCCTGCGTGAAGTGGTAGTTGCCATCAAGAAAATCCTGATTGCTGATCGCCAGGGTGGTGGCGACCAGGCCGTGCACGTTCACCTGTGCGCCCGGTCCGAACAGCACGCCGGAGGCATTGGTCAGAAACACCTGGCCGTTGGCACTGAGCTTGCCGAGGATGACGCTGGGGTCGCCGCCGATCACCCGGTTGAGCGCAATCGACGACGTGCCGGGCTGAATGAACTGCACGGACTCCGTGGCGCCGATGCCGAACGCCTGCCAGTCGGCGATCATCTTCTGGGTGCTCTGCTGGATCACCATGTCCTGGTCAGTCGGCTGGCTGATGGTGCCGACACCGGAGACGATCTCGCCGCCCGAAGGCAGGGCGAAGACGAGGCTCGGGAACCCGCCGATCAGGTAAATCATGAACCCGACCATGAGTCTCTTCAGGAAACTGGGTTGTGTCGTCTGGCGCATAAATTGGCTTCTATATGTTTAAGATCCAGTATTGGAACAGGATTCAACGTACTCTGGATCGAACGGCTCATAGATTTCTGCAAAATCTTCTTCGGTGCCGAACTCCTCGATCACGCCGTCCTCGTCTTCGGCTTCTTCACCTTCTATTGTGATCAGGGAGGATTCTCCTGCCGGAGTCGTGCCGCTGGCCCCGAGTTTGCCGAGAACGATCTGCCGGATCAGATTCAATTCCGTCTGGGTCAGGGGAACGGGCGGTTGAGGCGGTTCGCCCTCCAGCACCACAGTTTTCATCATGGCGCCGACGATCACCTCACCGAGGACGCCGGGATCGCTGTTGCGGACGGTCACCTGCCCCGCCTGGTTGGCCACCAGGGTTTTGCCCGGCGTGACGCCAATGTATCCCTGCGTGCCACGAGCGGCGAGGTTTCCCGTCGGGGTCACAATTCGGAAAAACGATTGCTTGTTGTTCTGGCTTTTATTGATGATGTAGCTGGAAAGCCCATGCAGAATATTGATCGTGCCCTGCCGGAGTTTATCTTCTGCACTGTAGAGGTAGGAATCCACCCTCATGGTGGTGTTGGGTCCCAGGGCCATGAGGCTTTCGTCATTGAACAGAATTTTGAGGCGGCTTTTGCGCTGGGTGCGGAACTGGTCGCTGGTAAAAACGGGCTGGTGGAATTTGACTTTTTCCCAGGGCTGGAAAGCGACGGGACGCGATTGCCCGGCGGCGACCGGTTCGGGCGTCAAGGCCTGGTACTCAACAGTGCCGATGATACCGATGGTTTTCCCCACCGCACCTTCCTGGGCCAAGCCGAGGGTGGTGAGGGCAACACTCAATCCAAATGCCAGAAAAATTGAAAGCAGAGTCTTGCGACCAACCATAACTGCCCCCATTCGGGTTATTGTTAGGGGCCAATTCTAGAGGTAAATGTAAAGGAAATCAAAGTAAATCCATACACTTAGCGGAAAACCACAAGAAAAGTGGCTGAATTTAGCGAGCTTACAGCGATAACATATTTTTGAATTTTTAGGCTAATTGCTGGTTTTTCAGGCTCTGCTGGTTCAAAAACAGGATAATCGATCCGATGAAAAAGGGAGGATTTTGGTGTGCAGGTAGTTGTGGTACCCACAGGCCTGGATGAAAATGATCAATCCGTGTTTAATGAAGGGGGACGAACCGGTAAAACTCAGTAGGAAATGCGGCCACTCAAATAGAGGAAGCCGTTGGAACGTTCGGAGGGTGTTGGGTCTCCCACCGGCGCTCCGTACATGCAAGCAAAACTGAGGGCAGGCCATGAGGGGTTGGAGGGCGGCACATGGATCCGGATGCCGCCACCCGCGCCGGTGAGGTCCTGATTTTTTCCTCCGAGCTGCGGGTCGCGGACGAAGACCCTGCCGTGGTCGAGGAATCCGACCAGAGACAGCATCTTGTCCAGAGTCTTGCCGAATCCGACGGACCATTTCCAGGGAAAGGGCAGGACGTATTCTAGAGTGAGGGCATAGCCGTTGTCCTGCGAGGCCTCAGCTAGGGGATAACCGCGTACGGTACCGATGCCGCCGATGACGAACTGGTCGGGGGAGAGGACACGGCTGGAGACCAGCTGTCCGCTGACTTGCATGCTGAAGTAACTCTTGAGGACCTGTGTCGACTGGTAACGGATCAGGTTGAGGTTGGATATCAAAACATCGCCTTCACCGCCGATTCGGGATTTGAGGGTGCGGTTGGGGTCGGCTCTTTTAAGGCCCTGGGTGAGTTTCAAATTCAGGAAGTTGCGGCCCAGAAACTCATCGCGAAAATTCCCTCCGACTCCGATGAAAATATCGACCAGTTCGTCTTCACTGGTGACGAAGCCGAGTTGTTCATTTTCATAAAACCGGTAGTCGACTCCCAAAACCAGGCCCCACTGCGAGGTCCGTGTCCGGTGCAGGGCCTGCGCCAGCTCGAAACTTAAAATGTTGGTCGTGCCCTTGGCGTCGATCGGCGTCAGGCTCTTTCCGAGAATGTAATCCGAATAGATGTAAGCCACTGCAAACGTGGTCCCGGCATGGTTGAGAGGGATCCGGTAGGAAGTTTGGATGAAGTCCTGATTGCCATCCGATATGACTCCGCGAACGGAAAACAGGTCATTGAAGGTGAGCAGACTGCCCACGTTTGCGGTGATTCCAAAACGGGTGCGGCCGGTGAACGACGAGCCGAAGTTGTCGACATCGAACGCGAAATAGTAGGGCCGGCTTTCCTTGACGTGGAGAACCAAATCCGAGGTTCCATACGCATGGCCGGGTTTCAACACCGATTTCACTTCCAAGCCGAGGACATCGTTCAACTCCAGAAGCGGCCGGAGGAGGGTTTCTTCCCGTAGCACCTTCTCCAATTTGATCGGCTCCATGCGCTCAATGAGATCCGCAGAGTCGGTTCTTTTATTTCCGGTCACACGGATTTCCCCGATGGTGCCCTCAACAATTTTCATTTTCACCACACCGTCCTGGATTTTCTGCGGAGGGAAGTGCGCCCGCGCCAGAAAATAGCCGCGTGTATTATAAAAAGTGGTGACCTCCTGGGCATAGAGGTTCAGCACCCCGAGCGTCATCTCGGTTCCCTCCTTCCCGACATCGATCAGGGGTGCCAGCGTGGCGTTGTCGATAACGGTGTTGCCTTCGATCTCAATTCGGCGGACCAGAAAGGTGGGCCCCGCTCCGGCATCGATCACCTCGCGTCCATGGTCGATGCTGATCTCGGGAATCTTTTGTTCTGGCGGCGGTTGAAACTCAGGCCGGGATTGTTCAAGGGATTTTTCGATAATACCCGGTTCGGCAGGCGGGGGAATCGGAACTTGAGCGCCAACCAGGGCAGGCCTGACCAGAGCTTGCATCATGAAGATAAAAATCAATAAATACCCAAGGCGGATGAGGTGGAGCCCATCATAGTTTTGAGAATATTTTTTTATCATTCATAACCATAGTGTTGAACCGTTAACTATAAAGAAACTATAATTATTCTGCCCAAGTGGGGCCATTCATTCTAAAACCGATTGGTATTTTAACCAACCCATTTTATTTCCGAATTTTTTAAAAGGTCGTGTTCAAAGGTTATGTTCTTGTGTCACGAAACAATTGCATCCTTAAAGTGCTAAAAAGAATTAAGTGCTCCAGTTCTTTAACTGCAATTCATCAAGGGTCTAAACCCGCTTTCAATGCCATGTTTTCAATTCAAATTAGGATCAAGTTTCAAATTGATTTTCCTCTGCCGGATCAAATATAATATAGCCATGAATCACCGGATATGCAGAAAATTGGGGCTTGGAATTTTAGCTTTTTCCTTGCTGATTCCCATGTCCCCAACAGTTTCCCTGGCGCAGGCAAAATTATGTTGCAAAAAACTTTGCCCTGAAAATGTCGAGCGCTCACCTCTCAGGTGTCATGGGTCGCACGCGCATCCGCCTTTAAGCCAAAATGATTCAGGGGATTGTTGCCAAACAAATTGCAACCGGGCAATCTTGATTTTGCCTGCTACTACTTATGCTTCTTTCCCTGCCGGGCAAAGTATTATTAACCCAATCAAAACCTGTCCGAAGGTATCGGGACCCATTTCGATCACATCGTATCAAGCCTCTCTCCCGGGTTTCCAGAATCCCAGTCACTCCCTATCCTTCGTGACCAGAACTTCCCCTTTCTTTTTAATGCATTCGGCTTTTTTGCTTTAACACCTTCTTGGCTAACTTTTTCTAATTCATCCGTTTTCGGCTCTCTCGCAGAGTTTTTGAAGGTGCGGTGAACAACTTTTCTTCCGAATGCAAAGAGGTGTTTCATGAAACCATTAAACTTCCGGTCTATTTTTGTCTGCTCACTATTTATTCTTTTTAATCCCATCACTGCGCAATCTCTGCCCATTAACAGCGACTTGGGATTGACTCCCCACAAAGACGAACTGATCGTCAGAGTCCAAGGAAGGTATTTGACCAAAACCGGTGACCCTTCGGGGCAAAACCGGGAAGTGGATGTCTATTCCGTGCCCGTGGTGATGGTCTACGGGTTCACTTCAAAGGCGTCCATGCTGGTCAAAATTCCTTTTCTGGTGAAAGAAATGAAAACCGGCACGGGCAGTATTCGTGGCGATGAAGGATTAGGCGACATTACGGTATTAGGAAAATACCGGGTGCATACGCGCAATTTTAAGGGGGGCACGTCACGCCTCTCTCTTATCGCTGGATTGGAATTGCCTACCGGTGAGGACAATGAGCGGGACTCCTTGGGTCTTCTCCCTCCCGGACTGCAGTTGGGTTCCGGGTCAGTGGATATTATTGTGGGGGCGGCCCACACCATTCAGACTCTGGACTATGAGGTGGACACGGATTTGAGATACATTATTAATAATGAAGCCAACGGTTTCGAGTTTGGGAATGTTTTTCAATACAACCTTTCCCTGCAAAAAAGGATCTTTCCCTTCACCTTGCCCGATGGAATGTACGATCAGTTCAACGTCTTGGTAGAATTCAACGGAATTTATCAGGGGAAAAATGAAGTCCTCGGCATCGATCAATCCAGCTCAGGAGGGCATACCCTCTTCATCTCACCGGGGCTTCAATACGTCACTCAGCGGATTATTTACGAAGCATCCTTCCAATATCCGATTGTTCAGAACCTGAACGGGGCACAACTGGAAACCGATTACAGGTTGGCCTTAAGCCTTCGCGTCCAATTCTAAAACTATTTTTGGGAGTGAATCCATGAAAGTAAAATTCGCAGTCATCTTAATCAGTTTGGTTCTGCTCTTCGGCCCCGCCTCAGCCACCCTGGCAGGAGAAAATGAAGAGCGCGTGGTGATTCATGTAGAGGGGCTTTACTGTCCCTTCTGCTCCTACGGTCTTGAAAAACATATTAAAAAAATTAAAGGGTTTAAAAGTATCAAAATAAATATTAGGGAAGGCACCGCGGAAATCAATTTTGAATCCGGGGCAAAAGTTTCCAAGGCCGCGATTCTTGAAGCGGTAGAGAATGCGGGGTTTGAGCTTGATGATGTGACGTGGCTCGGGAAGGAACCCGAAAAATGAAGCCAGGTCGCGTCATTGGGTTGTTGGGATTGGCGCTCCTTTTTGGCACAGCCCAGGGCTGTTCCAGCAACCCCAAATTTTTTGCCAAAGATCCTGACTCAATCCGCATCATAGGAAGCAAGGGAACGGGACCCGGACAATTTAATGAACCCTTTGCCATCGGGGTCGATCCCAAGGGAAAAATTTATGTTGCCGACGCGAGGAATCATCGGATTCAATTATTTGACCCCAACGGAAACTTCCTTCTGCAATGGGGAAGTCAAGGCAACGAGGAAGGGAACTTTGAAAGACCCTCCGGAATCGTCATTGATGCGTCGGGCCATGTTTTTATTTCAGATTACGAGTTGGACAGAATTCAAAAGTTTACTTCCCAGGGCACATTTCTCGCGCAATGGGGCCTGAGTGGGAAACGACCGGGCGAGTTCAATTCACCCGGTGGCTTGGCTTTGGATTCCGAGGGGTTCCTTTATGTGGCGGACATCTACAACCACCGCATCCAAAAATTCGATACCGATGGCAACTTTCTCAAAGCCTGGGGGAATCACCAGCCCATTTCTCTGGTGAGATCGTTTTTTAATTTCCTGTTCAATCCGGGAGCCGCGGGAAACTTTAATTACCCTTCCCGGATCACCGTCGGACCGGAAGACACCGTGTATGTTTCCGACTCCTACAACAATCGCGTGCAGGCATTTTCTACCGACGGAGAATTTCGGATGCAGTTCGGTGGCGCCGGGGTATGGGGCGGCAGTTTCAGGGTGGCCTCAGGCATTGCCACGGACCCGCGGGGAAATCTTTATGTAGCCGACTTTTACAACCATCGCATTCAGGTATTTGATAAACAGGGCCGGTTCATTACCAAACTCGGAAAATTCGGGACGGAGCCAGGACAATTTGATGGACCCACCGACCTTGCTTTTTCTCCCCTCGGCACGGTGATTGTGGTCGACTGGGGCAACCACCGACTGCAAAGCATTCCCGTGAGATAAGAATTGTGGGTCAATCCGTAAAGCCCGTTGGCGGGATTTTCGCTTAATGTTTATGAGTCTAACAAGAAAGGCCAGACTCAATAGCACCCGCGTAATTCATCAAGCACAGCCGGGGGCCTTCGGGCCCCCTTTTTGTGCTCAGGTATTATTCAATATATTCCCTCAAGCAGGCGTCAAGTAAAATACATAGAAATAATATCGCTAAAGTGTTGCAAGTTTAGCGCAACGTTCCCATATTACTTGCAGTGAAGAGTATCTGAATTTCGAGAAGGGGGAAAATTATGGAAGAATATTTGGAAGAAATAGGCGACTATATGAGTTCTCCTGTAAAAAGTATAGATTCGGAGTTGACTGTGCAGGAAGCCGCACAGCAAATGCATGCCAAGAATGTAGGTTCGGTTCTGGTAA
>SMVS01000064.1 GCA_004357435.1 Nitrospina sp.
GAAAGCACCACCGGTAAATTTTTTCGGCTGGTCCAGGAAGGCTTGATCAATATGTGGCATTGGTTCGCCAGCCTGTTCGCCTGACCGCGGAGTACCTCCGCAGGTAACTGGTCAGACTCTTCTTGCGGTCAACCATGATTGGGCATGGGTCAAAGAAAGCTTTGCCTGACACGCAACCTTTGAATCGGCACCGGTGCTCTAACAGGCGGACCGATATGCCCCCCTTTCTCCGAAGAGCCCGGCCTGAGCTTGGCGAAGGAGGGCCAAGGGGCTTCTTCCCTTGGCTGGTTGCCTCATTTATGAGGCAATACAAACCTCAGACTCTTCGTCGCGTTGCTCCTCAGAATGACACTTTAATCAGCAAAACACTGCAATAAGAACACCCCTATTTTAACCCTGAGCCGGCGAGCCATGACCCTAAATGCTCCCCTCCTTACCAAGGAGGGAATAAAGGGAGGGATTATAAGGGGACAATTTAATCTTTGCATCCGCCCCGCGCGGCTACTGGCCGTAGGGGCGCCAAGTGAATCTATCTGTGTTCATCTGTGGCTCAGGGGAGTTATGGGACGCTTCAGGTCCAGCAAACCATGTTGCAGGCAGAGGTCTTGAAAATGAATGAGGCCGTCGAGTTCCGCCGCGCCGAAGTCATAAATGATTTTGTGTTGCAGATAATCCCGGCACCGCTCCAGTGCAATTCCGGTTTTAGCGGATTGCGATTGCACGATAGCCGCCAACTCTTCCCGGCCTATGATTTTAGCTTGCTGGATGGCCGCGACCACTGCCTTTTTCAGTTCCACTTCCGGCCGCACCGCCACCACCGCGTGCACAAACGTTTTGCCGGTTTGCTCGAACCAGATTTGACTCAAATCGTGAACCTTCCAGTCGGGCCGGGGTGCCAGTTGCAACGCCTGGTCGCCGATGATGAGTACTGCGTCGTGCGTTTTCAGCAGGGCCTTGGGATCAGGGTCGGCGGTGGAAAATTCAATATCCTGCGGCAACACCTGGTGAAACAGAATGCGCAACAACGTGGCCGATGTCCGGGAGCGGTGGTCGAGGGCCAGGGTTTGAATGCGGTCCAACGGTTTGCGGGAGACCAACAGCACCGTGTCCACCGGCCCACGGGAGGCGATCGACACTCCGGGCAGAAGACGGTAGTCCGCCCTTAAAAACTCGATGGACGGAATCATGGCTAGGTCCAGCTCGCCCGCCCGCAATCGTTCGGCGAGAGCCGCCGGCGTGTCGAGAATCATCTCCCATCCCAGCGACTCGGCCTGGCGCCGTAACGGCACCAGGAGCGGTTGCGCATTCAGAAAATCGTGGAACCCAAATTTTAAAGGGGGCGGCATCATGGGGATGGTTAGGGAATTAAAAAAAACCGGGATGGAAAATCCATCCCGGCTTTTTAATTTTTAAAACACATCAGAGAAATACTGGCGCCAGCACCAGAGCCACGATGGCCATCAACTTGATCAGGATGTTCATGGCCGGTCCGGAGGTGTCCTTCAAGGGGTCGCCGACGGTGTCGCCAACCACGACGGCTTTATGGGCCTCCGAACCTTTACCGCCGAGGTTGCCGGCTTCGACGTACTTCTTGGCGTTGTCCCAGGCTCCGCCGCCATTGGACATGAAGATCGCCAGCATGACGCCGGTGAGCATCGCGCCGACCAGCATACCGCCCAGAGCTTCCTTGCCCAGCGTGAAGCCGATCAACAGCGGCATGATGATGGCAACGGCGCCGGGTAAAATCATTTCTCTGAGGGCCACCTGGGTGCTGATGTCAATGCACTTCGCGGTATCGGGCTTACCGGTGCCTTCCATGAGTCCCGGAATTTCCCTGAACTGACGGCGGATTTCCTCCACCATGAGAAATGCCCCTTTGCCCACGGAGTTCATGGTGAGCGAAGCCACTAGAAACGGGATCACGCCACCGATGAACAGACCGATGATGACCAGCGTTTCGGTGATATCAATACTTTGAATGCCCGCCGCCTGGGTGTACGCGGAAAATAGCGCCAAGGCGGTGAGCGCGGCGGACCCGATAGCGAAACCTTTACCGATCGCGGCGGTGGTGTTGCCCAGCGCATCGAGACCGTCGGTGATCTTGCGGGTCTCTTCCCCCAATCCAGCCATTTCGGAAATGCCCCCTGCGTTGTCCGCGATGGGACCGTAGGCATCCACCGACATGGTGATGCCCACTGTCGCCAGCATGCCGACCGCCGCCAGCGCCACCCCGTACAAACCGGCGGCTGTGGAAGCCACGAAGATGGCGATCACGATGGTGAGAACCGGCGCCACACAACTTTCCATGGCGATCGCGAGGCCGGTGATCATGACGGTGGCCACGCCGGTTTTACTCGCTTCAGCGATCCGGATGACCGGTTTCCCGGCGGTATAATATTCGGTGATCAAACCGATCACGATGCCCGCCAGACACCCGACCAGCAGAGCGACGAAAACGCCTTTCGGCAAATCCATGGCGGTGATGGCAACGTAAGCGCCCATCAACATCACGACCGCACTCACAAAGGTGGCGTAGCGCAAAACATCCGCCGGGTCCAGGTTGGTCATAGCTCGGATAGAACGGATGCCGATAATGGATGCGACCAGGCCGATCATGGCCACGATCACCGGCAGGGACATGTATTCGAATTGTTGCGCGGCCATGCCGGTGGCAATGGCAATCGCGGCGATCATGGAGCCGACATAGGACTCGAAAATGTCCGCTCCCAAACCGGCGGTATCGCCCACGCAGTCGCCGACGTTGTCGGCGATGACTCCCGGATTGCGCGGGTCGTCCTCGGGAATTCCAGCTTCTACTTTGCCCACCAGGTCGGAACCGACATCGGCGATCTTGGTGTAAATACCGCCGCCGATACGGGCGAACAGCGCAATGGAGCTGGCTCCCATGGCAAAACCGCTGATGACACTGATCGAATCGCCACGGGCGAACAGCAGGAACAATCCGCCCACGCCCAACAACCCGAGACTGGCCACGCACAGGCCCATCACCGCGCCGCCGTTGAAAGCGATGTCAAGGGCCTTGGACTGGCCGCCATCGACGGCCGCCTGGGCGGTGCGCACGTTGGCGGAGGTGGCGGCGTTCATACCAAAGTAACCCGCCGCCATGGAACACGCGGCGCCAAAAACGTAGGCCACTCCGGTCCAGAACCCGATCCAAATGCCCTGCTGAATCGTGATGATGCCGACCAAAAGCACAAACACCCCCCCGACAAAATAAGCCAGGATGCGGTACTCCCGCGATAAAAACACCATGGCCCCATCGTGGATGGCTTCGGCGATTTCCACCATTTTTTCATTGCCCTCGGGCTGGTCGTCGACATATTCATAAATTTTCCAGGCAATCACCAAGCCAAATATCCCAAATAATGGGCTAAAATAGGCAAAATTCTGCGCGACACCAAAAATTGCAAAAACCACATATAGAATCAGGGACAACGCTAAAAACATTAGCTCGCCCTTATATTCCTTGATCATTCTGTCTGCTCCTCTGTTTGATTAGATTTTTTGTTTAGTCCTGCAAGCAACTCTTCGATGCCCAGTACAGCCTTTTCCAAAATTTCATTCACCGTGGAAATTTCTGCATCCAGAAACGGTGACAGAACGTAATCCACGATTTGGTCCTGGGTCTCGGGCCGACCGATGCCGATCCGAAGCCGGGCAAACTGATCGGTGCCCAGCGTTCCAATGATGGAGGCCAGGCCCCGCTGTCCGGCATCCCCCCCTTTGGATTTCCTTTTTATTTTCCCCAAAGGCAAATCGATGTCGTCATGCACCACCAAGATGCGGTCCGGGGAAAACTGCAACCCCTGAAGCAGGGCTTGGACGGCTCTGCCACTTTCATTCATGTAGGTCATGGGCTTGGCAACCACGACCGTATTGCCGTTGACCTCGCCCTGCCCATACAATGAGAAATAGCGGTGCTGACCGAGCTGGATGCCATGTTTCTGAGCCAAGGCGTCCACCGCCAGAAAACCCATATTGTGGCGGCTGAGTTCGTAACGCGGACCGGGATTCCCCAGGCCAAGAATCAAGTACACAGCCGCTACTTATCTTTGGAGTCTTTAGTTTCCTGATCCTCTTTGGCTTCAGTTTTGGGTGCGTCCCCGGCGGCGGCTTCACCGATCTCGGCAACCTCCTCACCCTCCTCTTCGGCTTTCTCTTCCTTGACCTTCACTTCGTGGACGGAAACCACTGCTTCCGAAGTCAGGTTGATGACTTCCAGGTTTTCCGGAACCTTGAGATCGGACACATGCACCACCTGATCCAACAACACGTCGGCCATTATCACTTCAAAATTCACCGGAATCTCTCCCGGCAAACACCTGATGGATAAAAGATGCAGGCTGTGCTCGACGATGCCGCCCTGTTTTTCGCCGGGAGAATGACCCACCAGCACAATGGGCACCTGAACCTTGATGACTTGCCGCATGTCGATTTCCAGAAAATCGACATGGAACCAGCCCTCTTTGACCGGGTGTTCCTGATGCTCTTTCAACACCACCGTTCTTTTCTTTTCGGTGTCTCCTTCCACCGCCAGGTCGATCAATACGTTGACTCCACCTTCTTCCAGGATTTTATTCAAAGCCTTGGGTTGGATGGTCACGGACACGTTGGAGTTTTTGCCATAAACCACGGCGGGGAGCGATCCCTCGGCGCGCAGTCTTCTATTGAAACCTTTGCCTCTGCCTTCCCGAATTTTTCCGGCCAATGCCACTGCCATTACTTTTTCTCCTTATTATAATTCGAATAACGAACTCACCGACGCTTCGCCATGAATCCGTAATATCGCTTCCCCCAGCAACGGGGCGATGGACAATACTTTAATTTTTCCAATCTTCTGCAATTCCTCCCCCAAGGGGATGGTGTTGGTGGTGATCACGGATTTGATGGGGGACTTTTTAATACGGTCTCCCGCCGGACCCGAAAGCACCGCATGGGAGCAACAACCGTGGACTTCCAAAGCCCCCGCACCCAACAAGGCATTGGTCGCTTCATTCAAGGTGCCGGCGGTATCAATCATGTCATCGATGATGATGGCGACCTTACCTTTGACATCGCCAATGATATTCATGGCCTTGGCGACATTGGTCCCTTCCCGGCGCTTATCGATAATGGCGAGAGAAGTGCCCAGCCGCTTGGCAAAGGCCCGCGCCCGCTCCACGCCACCCGCGTCGGGCGATATCACAATCAAATTGGGAAGTTCGAGGCTCTTAATATATTCAATCAA
>SMVS01000065.1 GCA_004357435.1 Nitrospina sp.
CCGGGTCGTCCTCGTCTACCGGGATTTGTTTTTTTCCTGCCTCCCAAATCACACACGCTTCGCGCAGTGCCTCGTCCAGCGGCATGGCGGCAAAATTTGTTTTTGAGATTTTTTTATCCATCCAATCGGACTCCTCACTCTGCCCCGAAATGATGGCACCCTTTTTAAACGTTTCCCAGTGCCCGTCGTAATTGAGGCGGAAAAACGTGGGGTGATCGTCAAAACTGATTTCGACCAGCAGCAACTTCGCCAGATAAGGCGCGCGCTGGATTTCCTCAAAATTCTGTTTCAACGCCGGGGCCACGCCGAATTGAAGCAGACGGGCGATAGTGACGTCTTTATCCGACCGGTTGAACCCTTCCAGGTGCGCCATATCGAGCAGAGTCATGCGAAGCCGCTCCACATCCGCCGGGTGGCCAAGACCACCCAGGGCAATCCGATCATAAACTTCAAATATTTTTCCTGGTTGTTGGGTGAAACTCAACAACAACACGCCTTCATTAAAGGGGACCGCAAGCACCGGCTGGCCTTTTTTGAGTTTTTCCTGAACGTAACTGTGGCGGGTGGAAATCGCTTCCATCCAGCGAAATGGCTCGTCGAACATCCTCAATTCCTTTTCATGGATTTCTTAAACAGGCCCGCCATTTCTTCATCGGGAAAGAACCGGTAACCTTGCTCGGTGATACTGGCGATGATGGGATAAATCTGGTCTTCGGGCCGGGCCTGGCCGGTCGCCGAGTCGAACTGGGCGGCGGTTTGCAACAGCCGTACGGCGAGCAGGGCCGCTTCCTCCAAGGTCCGCTTGGCCAGAGGCTTGGCGCCCCACAGGTCTTCATACTCCAACACTCCGCGAATGACCGGCGACCCGGACCCGGTAGCGGTGTGGGTCTGGATTTCAAACTGGGCGCCCAGCATGTCGTAAAAATAAATATAGGGTTTTTTCTCTTTCAAATCGTACAGGGAAAAAATGGGGCTCACGGCACCCACACCCTGCAGGGCCAAACCCATGTTGTCCTTGAGGAGTTTTGACAAAGCCCGGATTTTACCTTCAGTGCTGAGCGGTTGGAGTTGTGACCGCCGGAAATACTCGAAGTTGTGCGACAGGATGCGCGCCATTTCAAAAGCGGTGGCTGGAACGCCCGCGATGGCCATCAACGAATGATCGTCAATGGGAATCACCTTATCGCAACGCTCGTACATGATGGCGTTGCCGGCGGTGGCCCGCCGGTCACCGGCAACGAGCACTCCTTTATTAAAATGAAACGCCAGCACGGTGGTCCCCTGAAGCAACTTGGAGGCATCGACCGGCTCTATTTTAGTATTGGAGTGGGACCAGGCATAACCCGACCGGTTCAGCAGGTCGATGAAATCGCCGGGGCCTTCTATGGTTGATGGAGACCCGTTCATTGACCCGTTCGCTGTTTGTATTTTTCTGATTGCTTCGGGTCGACTTTTTTCATGCGTTTCAATAAATCGTCACGTCCCGGCCTGGAAACATCAGGCCGACTGGGACCGTCATCTTTCCGATCCGGCGTGGATTCCTTTTTTTCTTCCCGTCTCAGGGGATCATTCATTTCCATGCAAACTGCTCCTTATTAGAATTAAGCATCCGCTCAACATCCTCCGGGAGGATGATGTCGGTCAAGTCCAGAGTGTCACCATTATCAAATTCGATACCGGTCCAATGTATTTTTTTGATGCGATCCAATTCACGATCGACCATCTGCCCGCGGATTTCAGCGCGGGTTCCCTTCGGCGGCGTGTCGAGCGCTTTTTCGATCCGCTTTTCAGGAATCAGACCGGTCACCTCACCCGCCTGTTGCATTCCATAGTAGAGCCCTCTGTCGGGATCTATATTATGATACTCCAAATCCACGCTTTGCAGAACGGGATCCTTCCAACTCAACCCTTCTGCTTCCATAAAATCGTTGAACAAGCTTTCCTTGATGGCCCAATCGATCCGGTCCGCAAGTTTTTCCGGCTGATGCCTGAGGTCGTGGAGGGTGCGTGCCCATTCGCGGCTCACCCATTCCGACTCCTGCGGGTCACCATCCTCCGCCCCTGAATTCCCAGCATGTTCAAGATACCACTCTTGAATTTCCAGCGGCGTGATGGTCTTGCCCGATGTTCGTTTCAGGGCCACCTGGCCCGTGCGGTCCCGGGAGACGCGCTTGATATCGCTCACCGGATCGGCCAACTCGATGGCGGGCGGCAACCGCTCCTGATCAATGACGGCCAAAACCTGCCGGGTGGTGCCCACCTTCAACGCCGTCGCATAAGGCGACATATTGGCATCGCCGATGATCAAGTGCAAGCGCCGGTAATCCTGCGTCGAGGCGTGCGGTTCATCGCGTGTATTGATGATGGGCCGCTTGGTCATCGTCTCGATGCTCAATAAACTTTCGACAAAATCGGAACGCTGGCTCAATTGCAAACCGTAAAAAGGCTGGTCGTTCCTGCCCTCCGATCCGATTTTTCCGGCCCCGGCAAAAAGCTGTCGGGTGACCATGAAGGGTACCAGATAACGCACCCAGGTATCAAATGGCAAACGGCGCGAGATCAAATAATTATCGTGCGTGCCGTAACTGTGGCCGCTGTAATCGGTGTTGTTCTTGAACACCTGCAAAGGACTGCCGCCCAGGTCCTGATTGCGGCGGCGCACACATTCGCGCACGATTTCCTCACCGGCCAGATCGTGCGCTACCAGATCAAACAAGGTCCGGCACTCCGGGGTGGCGTATTCCGGATGCGTGTGGTCATTATAAAATCGGGCGCCATTGACCAACACCCGGTCGCTTTTCATTTCCCAGTAGGAGTAGGGCCTCTGCCGGTCCTGCTCGCAGAATTCGTCTTCTTCCTCGTCCTGCTCCAACCGGTCCACCTGAAAGCCGCGCATATCGACATGGGTGTGTTCCCGGTGATACGCCCAAGCCCTGAACACACTTTTGCGTGGACAACATTCAAGCAGTTTCATCGACTCTTCGACCGGATCGGAGGTGTCCAAATCCTCGCGAATGATGCCGTATTCCGTTTCCAGCCCGATGAGGGGAACGCTCATATGATCGATCGGCTCATGGTTTTGGAAGCCGCCTGGTCGCTGTCATTGGGTCGTCGCAGACGCATCACATTTTTCGGGTCAAAATCCAAAAGCTGAAGCCAGTCTTCCATGTTTGAATCGGAGGGAAGAATATGGTTCTCTTCAAATTCGGTTTTGAGAGCCTCTGTCAAATCGTCCACTTTCATCATCAGGGGTTCGCCGGCAATGGCGCGTTCGATGCTACGCTCCTTGGCCCGCAGAACAATGCCTTCGAGAATGGCGCCGGAGATGAAATCCTTCCAGAATAGTTTCTTGATTTCACCGTTGCGCAGAGTGAGGTGCAGGGCTTCCTGATCGGGAGTGCGGCGGAACAACTTGTCGAGGAAAGGTTCGATCATGCCCGCCCGGTTCTTCGCTTCAATCGGCAAATCCTTTTTTAGATAAATTTTCAAAATAGCCTCGCAACTCTTGCGGTCCGGCCGTCCCACTTTTATTTTGCGGTCGATTCTACCGGGGCGCAAAATAGCCGGATCGATCAGGTCGGGCCGATTGGTGGCTAGAATGACCACGGTGTCACTCACCGACTGGATGCCGTCCATCTCGGCGCAAAACATGGGCACCAGGGTGTTGGAAATATTGTTGACGCGCGTCGCCTGGCGGGTGCCCAGCACGGACTCGGCTTCGTCAATAAAAATGAACGGGAATTGACCCTGCTTTTTGTACTCGCGGGCTTTCTGGAAAATTTCACGAACCTTACGTTCAGATTCGCCCAACCACATATTTAAAATTTCCGGACCTTTAACGTAAATGAACCGGCCTTGCAGTTCTTTCTGTCCTTTTCCTTTCTCACCGAGTTTGGCAATGATGTCGGAAAGGATGGCCTTGCCAATCAAGGTTTTTCCGCAACCGGGCGGACCATAGAACAAAAACCCCTTGGGCAGGCGATAATCCATTTTGTTGATGATTTCCTGATGCAAAATGGGATATTCGATGACCTTGCGGACTTCTTCGATAACTTTTTCCTGGCCCCCCACCTGCTTCCAGCTGACGGTGGAAAATTCATCGTCGACCGGCATTTTCGATTCGCGTTTGGGGCATTGCCGGAGCATGACTTTTTGGGTGGGGTCGAGAATCACTTCATCCCCTTCTTTCAGGGCATCCGTGGCGATGCCTTCACCGGGCATGACCATGAACTCGGAATTGCCGGTGCCGCCACCGACCAGCCATTGACCGTCTTCCAACTGGCACACCACACGGACCAGAGGGCCCTGCTCCGGTCTGGGCAACCGGGAGATGGCCACAAAACCTTCATTGACAGCCACCTGATCGCCTACATTCAGCGGTCCCTGCTCCAGAATTTCGGGAGAAACCGCCGCCTGATATTCAGTACCCCCAACGTTCAGGCGGTACAATTCATCCTGCCCCGGTCCCAAAACGGTGCCGATCCGGTGCGCCGGCATTTTCAACTGGCGAATCGTTTCTTCCAGAGCTTTGATTTTCAGATTGTATTGCTGAGCCGATTGCTGGGCCTGCAAAAGAGCGTCTCTGAGGTCGAAAATCTTTTGCTGAAGATCGGGACGATCCTCCGTTTCCTCAAGCATTTGGTCAATCAACTCAATAATATGGGTGGGATCCCCCATGCTTAATCCTTTGAAAAGTTACATATTTTATTGTATGACTATTGTTTTTGAGAAAGCAAGCGATTTCCGTGATTTCCAATCAAGAAAAACCACTAAAACTACCATTATTATTGGATTTAGGGCAATTGACAGTGCCTCGCAAGAGCACGCGGGGTTTCTCCTGCATAAAATCGATCATTGCGTTAAAATGATAAAATGAAAGTTTAGCCATCCTTTCACCCGGAAAAACCCGAGAATAATGTTCAAAATCAGTAACAAACCCATCATCGACAAATGCATCATCAGTTTCAGCCACAACCGCTATGAAACGCGGAGCCTGGCCGACAAATTCAGTATCGATAAAGCCCGCCGCGAAATAGCACAAGGCAAAAAAGGCATCAGTCATCTTATTTTGCGCGCCGAAAATGATGAAATCGACCGGCTCAAATTTTTATTTCTGATCCACGGCATTCCTCTTATTTGTTACGCACTCGGCAACCTGATCCTGTCGAGCCTCAAGGAAATCGTGGTGGTGGGTTCGCATGAAATCAAAATCGTCCTCGATCATTTTCTGAAAACGGTGGACACGCGGGGCAAGAAGATCCAATTCGTCCACGAGGATCTGAACAACCTGATGCTGATCAACACGCTGGTGCTGGGGCGCAACGCGCTTTCTCTGGCTCCGAATGAGCTGGTGTTGTTCCAGCCGGGCGACCTGCCCCTCATGTACGATCTGGAAAAAGTACTCTGCGATCCGGATTTGAAACATCACAATCTGATTCTCTGGCTCAATTCACGCCAGGAAATGTTTCCCCATTTTCAGGAAGATCCTGACGCGGAATTCATACAGAGAAATTATCACTATCGGGTGATCGACCAAAAGAAAAACCGGCTCCACGATGCCAAAGAACCCAACGTCTACCCCATCAACCTGTCCGCCATTGAGGAAGACATCATCGAATTACTGCATCAGACCCGCAAAGATGGCAAAATTTTGAACGCTGGACTCAGCAAGGCGTTGCGGCAACCCGCCCGCATGTTGCGCCTGCTACCGATCCTGGCCAACCATTTCCGGCACTTCGAGACCGACTTGAAAAAGTTTCGATTGAACGACAGCTATAAATTCGGCATGCATTTGAAAAATTTTAATCAGGGGGCTTCCATATTGCTGGACACGCCCTTCTTGTGCAAGTTCAACGAGGACCCGGCCTATGTCGGCGATGTCGATGCCCTGGAGGACTGGGAGGATTACGAATCGCTGACCCAATACACCGAATCTCATGGCGGATTGAGCCAAATTCATCCGTTGGGCGACGCTTTGTTAAAATTTAAGGAACAGGCCATGCCGCAGTTGCGGCAACAAATTCCAATGTACGCGGACTTTTCAGATTACATGAATCGTCTGTACCGGGATCTGGAAATGAATTACGAACCGTTCGATGCCGCCGGCAACTATTGCGCTCCCCACGCCGCCACTGTCCCCAATGCGTTCCGCTGGTACCACCAAAAAACCAAACGGTACCTGGAGAATACCGCCTGACCACCCCTCACAGTGCGTCAATTAACTCCAACGCGGTGAATGATTTGAGGCTATAATTATAATGAATTCCTGTTTTCAGGCGGGCCGGAAGATGGGGTCTGATAAATTTTTGATGCTATTTTGAAGGCAGTCATGCGTATTTACATTATCGAACCACCGCCACTCAAAATATTTTTGATTGCCTCGGCCCTCATTCACTTAATGGCGATGCTGGTCCACGGCCTGGTGCCGGTCACGGCGCCGGTCGTGCCGGTCCAACCTCCGATCAAAATTCGTTATGTGCCGCCCGAGCCGCCACAGCCTCCGCAAAAAACCGCCACTCTGGTCGACGCTCCCCAACCAAAAAAAATAGAAGCACCGACCCGCTCAGAACTGATTTCCAGTTACGACAGCAAAGCCCATTCCAACCGCAAAAAAACCCTGGCAAAGAAATACCGGAACACAAAAACCGTGGCGCCCAGGGCCACCGGCACCACCTCCCTCACCAAAAAAACCCTGACCCCTCTCCCCAAAAAACAAACGTCCCGAAAACCCGTACCCCGCCATGAATACCCGGTGGTGGAAAAGGGGTTCATCATTCCCAAACACGAAAAACTGCTCGAAAATTCTGATCGGAAAAAACTCACGGGCAGCACTCTCGCTTTATTGGATGGATTAGATGCGGAAAAATTTGCATCTTTGAACACGCAGGATTCTACCAACGCTGACGATGATGAAGTGATCTCGCTGGACACCAAGGAATCGAAATACGCCTCTTATTTCGCCCGCATCAAACATCAGATCGAACAGGTCTGGACCTATCCCGAGGGAGCGGCGCGGCGCGGCATCGACGGTCAGGTGACCCTGCGGTTTCGGATTTCGAAGAATGGCAATCTTTTAGACGTCCGGTTGGTGGATGTTTCCGGGTCCGACTTGCTGGACCTGGCGGCGGTAAAAGCCGTGAAGGGGGCCGCTCCGTACTACCCGTTTCCCGTCACCATCGACAGAGCCAGCCTATCCATTCTCGCCACATTTATTTATAACCCGGCCTACCGCTCCCAATTAAAAAATAACCATCGAGCCGGAGCGCAGGAATAATTGCCTGCGCAACCAATCCCCGCGGGTGCCGTCCTGCGGGGCTTCGTCTCAGCGAATCAATAGAAAAGGAAGAGGCCTCATTTCCATGAGGCCTTTTAGAAGAATTACGAAGTTTTTAGAGGAACTAATTTAATAGGGATTGAGACTTTAGAAGATGGGAAAAGTAACTGCTGATTTCTTTTCGTTCCCGATGGACCATGTCGAGGAATGAAACTCCGACCTCATAGGACGGGCCTTTAGGCACCACCCGGATGACGCGGCCGAGTACAATCAAAGGATTCTCCTTGGAGGCCAGGGGAATCTGGATCTGGATGGGTGTCCCCACTTCCAGCAGGGTGACGCATTCAAAAAGAATTCCGGAAAGACTGAGGTCTTTGCTTTGAGCAAGGTTGGGTGGGCTCAACACTTTCACGCCCAATTGCCGCACCTCCACCGGTTCATCAAAATCCATGCGAATGGATTTCCTCATGTCCGAGGAGAACAGACAAATCTTGTTTTTGCCTTTATGTTTAGCGCGGTACAAAGCCCGGTCCGCGCACTCGATCAATTCCTCAGGAACATCCGTGTCCAGTGGAAAGCTGGCCACTCCGCCGCTCATTGTCTGTTTGATGAGCCGCCCTTGATGCACCAGTTGGGAGCGTTCCACCTTTTGCCGGATACGGGTCGCCAGGTTCATCGCGCTGGCTTTGGAGGTGTCCGGTAGCAGGAGAACAATTTCTTCGCCACCATAACGCACGGCGATATCGGTCAATCTTTTTTCCCGAAAGATCAATTCAGCGACACTTTTGAGAACCAGGTCGCCGGCCGGATGGCCGAACGAGTCGTTGACCTTTTTAAAATCGTCCAAATCGAAAAATACCAGCGAGCAATCCTTTTTCATGCGCTGGGCTCTGGCAATTTCGATATTTAAAGCTTTGTCAAAATAGGCGCGGTTGTACAATCCGGTCAAAAAATCAGATTGCGAAGCCTGGCTGGCTTCTTCAAATATTTTCATTTCGACCACTTTGGGACTATGCATGGATTTTTTGATTTCAACCATGTAATCGCAAACAGCGGTCGCCAGATTTACCGGACGGTTCATGGTGACCACCATGCGTTGCCGATGGTCAAGAATTTCCAGCCAAAGGTTTTTGGCCTCGCGGTCGTTAAAATCCAATTGAGTGAGAACATTGAGCAATATGGAATAAACCGAGTCTCCTACTCTTTGCGCAATGTGGTCGAGCTCATGCAAAAACTTGGTATCCCCCTTGGAGTTTACGTTGATGCACTGAATCACTGAATCTCGTAATGTTTCCATCTTGACGACCTTGAAAAAGGGTTCACAATCAAATTTTGGATGGCCCCGGCAACTTTCGCCCTATTCGAAACTTTCTGCCCTCAGCAGGATCGCTGTCAAATATTTGATCCATCAGCCAGAGATGTGCAAAATGGATGCCAACTAATTGATTTTATGAGTCTTATTTTTTAACGTGGGATCAAACCGTTTGTCTGAAAGAGCTTAGGAAGGTTGGCCCGGTGGGCGGGCGGCCTTGGGATCGTAAAAATTCATGGCCTGCTTCAAAAAACCGACAACCCCATTAGAGGTAAGTAGGGTCTGGCATTGGAATATTCAGGAGAGGAGTGTAGCTCATAGGGACACCTCCGGGTTGGCAGCGCCACGGCTTTTAAGGTAACTGATAATTTCCTTCCGGTTTTTGCCATCGAACAAAATAAAAGCCACTCCAATATCGTAACTGTCCCCAAACTTTTCCACGCGCACCACAGTTCCCATCAGCACCATGGATTGAATATTCGAGGGAATGGGCATATGCATTTTCAGCTGTTCTCCAATTTCAAAGGGAGTTCGGCTCTCAAATAAAACTCCAGAATAGCTGATGTCCTTGCCTTTGCCATTGCTGTGCATGGGCTTGATGGATTCCCTCACCAAGTCCACCTGCACGGGTCCGGCGAAATCGATGCGAACGAACCGACGCTTATCATGGGAATACAGACAAATCTGATTTTTACCTTCCGATTTGGAACGGTACATGGCGCGATCGGCACAAGCCACCAATTCGGATCCATCTTGGGAGTCCATGGGATACGAAGCAATGCCGCCACTGACGGTTATATGAATATTGCGGTCCTTGAGAGACAACGGTAATTCAGCAATTTTCTGGCGGATACGCTCGGCTTTGATCAAGGTGTTGGCTTTGTTGGTCTCCGGAAGGATGATAATGAACTCATCGCCGCCATAACGGGCCGCGATGTCCTCGGCGCGCTTTTCATTGACGATCAATCTCCCTATATTTTTCAATACCAAATCGCCGGCGAGATGCCCGGCCTGATCGTTGATGGATTTGAAACCATCCAAATCAAAAAACAGAACAGAAAATTCCGTACTGTAACGCTTGGATCGGGAAATCTCTCCAATCAGGGCTTCATCAAAATATCCACGGTTGAAAAGACCGGTAAGAGAATCGCATTTTGAAATGTGTTCGACGTTTTCGAAAACACTCATCTCCACCATTTTGGGATGCGTGAAGGATTTTCTAACGGTCAGTAAATAATCACAAATCGCCGTCAAAAGATTTACCTGGCGGCCCATAGCTTCATTCATCTCCAGGCGGCGTTTGATGATGCCATTCCAGATTTCCTTCGCCTCCGTTTTATTGAAATCCAACTGAGTGAACACGTTCAACAAAACTGGAAACACCAGATCGCCTTCTCTTTCGACGATTTGTTCCAGATCACGGAGAAAAAGTTCTTCATTCTCACCATGAACTTTCATGTAATCAATAATGGAATCTCTTAAATTTTCCATAATCTGACCCTGAAATATCCGCACCCCACCGTCCGTTATTTATCATTTTTGACTCAAAGTTGAAACCCTTAAGTACGGTTCAACCTCAAAAGTGATTAAAAAACAGCGCGGAAAGCTCTGGTGCGAGGCCCTGTCAGCAGGGTTCCAGAAGCCCCACCCGCAACGGCAACCGGAGCGCATCAAACCAGCTCCAGAGTTTTCAACCCGGTGAGGTTTGGAGAGTTTTTCAAGATATCCTCCCCGGCAGGTGTCAGTTTGTTGCCGATGACATTCAAAAAAACCAACTGCCCCAGTTGTTTCGATTCCGCCAGGTAACGAGCGCCTTCGTCGCCAATCCCGTTCAATCCCAACACCAGAGTGTGCAGTTTGGAAAACGCTGTGGACTCGGCAATGGCTTGAGCGCCGCGGGCATGGATCCAGTTGTCCTGCTCGAGATACAGAGCTTCGAGATGGACCAGTGTTTTGGAAGCCGCCAGCGCGACCACTCCCTCGTCGCCAATACCGTTGTCATTGAGCCGCAGGGATTTGAGTTGGAACAATTGGGTTGTTTGAGCCAGCGCCTGAGCGCCCGCCGCGGCCAGACTGTTCTCTCCCAGATCCAGATATTCCAGACCTCTTAGATAATCCGATTGAGCGATGGCCTCCGTGCCCTCCGCGCGCACATCATTATTGTTCAGATCCAGCCTTCTCAATTTGGAAAACGATTTGGATTGCGCCAGGGAAATCGCGCTATCGGTCGTCAACCCGTTGCACTTCAATTTTAATTCCACCAGTCCGTCACCCATCGGCGAATCGGCCAGCGCGTACACGCCCTCGTCGCCAATATGATTGTTGTCGAGAATGAGGGTTGTTAAATTGGCAAACGCTTCCGCCGGCGCGAGGTATTCCATGGCCCGGTCGGTGAGGTGATTGGCGGAGAGGTTCAGCGCCTCCAATTGGTTCAAGCGGGCATGTTTAGCCACCGCTTTTAGGCCTTCCACCTCAATGCCGGTGTCGGTTAAATTCAAGCGGCGCAAGCGTGAACCCAGGTCCGACGTGGCCAGGGCCTTGACACCGAGGTGGGTGATGCGATTGTAGGCCAGGTTCAAGTCTTCAAGCTGTAACAAGGTCACACTCATCGACAACGCCTTGGCGCCGACGGGGCCGATTTCGTTGCTGGCGGCATTGAGCTTCTTTAAATTTTTGAAGGTGCTGATTTTCGACAGGAAAAACAGTCCGTCGTCATCGACGTTGTTATTTTCAATTTCCAGAAATTCCAGCTGGGTGAGATACGGTGATCCGCACAGGTGCTGGATGCCGATGGAGTCGAGTCGGGTTTCGTTTAAAATGAGTTCTTTGACCCGTTGAAGAGGCTTCAATTCCGCCAACACGCGGACATCCTCAGGCGAAAGAACGTGCCGGGTCAGATCCAGCACGGCCCGGTTCTTTTCCAATTTCTGCTGGACGACATATAGAAGATCGTCTGATTCCGTGTGTTTCTCGAAATAACGCAAAAATTCCAGGCTGTCGTCGATGTCTTGGGCCTCCGCCATAGTCTCCTCAGAAATCAGTTCGGTGATGGGGGAGTATACCACTTGTGCCGCAAGGTGTGGGTCGCGAAGAGTTTCGGGATGAAAATTGGGAGGAGGCTAATCAAAGACGAAGGAAGAAGCCCCCCAACCCCCTTCGGAGAAGGGGGGACACGTCGATTTCCTATTGGAACGTTGCGGTCGATTTAAGAGGAACGGTTAGTTCAGGTTGACGGAGACGACTTTTGAGACGCCCTGCTCTTCCATGGTCACGCCATACAGGGTGTTGGCGAAGGTCATGGTTTTCTGGTTGTGGGTGATGATGATGAATTGGGTTTTGGCCGACATTTCCTTCAAAAGTTCCTGAAAGCGGATGACATTGGCTTCATCGAGAGGAGCATCCACTTCATCGAGCAGGCAAAAGGGGCTGGGCCTGACTTTCAATATTGAAAAAATGAGCGCGATCGCCGTCATCGTCTTTTCACCACCGGACAGGAGGGTGATGTTGTGCATTTTTTTGCCGAGCGGGCTGGCGGTGATTTCAATACCGGACTCCAGCGGGTTGTCCGGATCGACCAGCGACAACTCCGCTTTGCCGCCTTGGAACAGGCGCGCAAACATTCCTTTAAACTGTTCATTCACCTGATCGAAAGTGTCCTGAAAAAGTTTTGTAGTGGTCTTGTCAATTTTGTCGATGGTGCGATGCAGAGCCATAATCGATTCGGCCAAATCCTCCTGTTGCTTTTGCAGAAACAGGAACCGTTCATTCGTCTGTTGGTAATCGGACAACGCCGCCAAATTGACTTCCCCCAGCTTGGCGATTTTTGCCTTCAACTCAGTGACCTGCGCGGCCACCTCATCTTCATCTATCTCCGTAGAAAAGTGCTTCAGCATTTCCTCCAAAGGCACATTGAAATCTTCCCACGCGCGTTCCTCCACATGGACCATTTGCATTTTTTTCTCAGACCGTTGCAACTCCACCTGGGCAATACCCTCGGTGATCTCTTGCACGCGCTTGCCCAGCTGGCGGGACTCCTGTTCCTCGGTATCCAGAGTCTCCTCTTTTTCGCGCAGGATTTCTTCGGCCCGGGAGATTTCTTCTGACAGGCCGTCTTTGCGCCGCGCCAACTCCAGGATGTTTTTTTCGATAACGCCGATGGCTTCCCGGCATTCCTCAATTTTAAGTGAATTGTTGCGGGAAGCCGTTTGCCTCTGTTCGATACGGTGCGTCAGGTTTTCCTGTCGCAACGCCAGCCCTTTGATTTCCAGGCTGATATTTTCCTGCCGTCCTTTCAGTTCAGCGATGCCAACATTGAGCGCGCTGATTACCGCCGTTTGCTGTTCGAGGTCGGCCCGCCGGGCAATCACCGCCTGGCGTTGCTCCGTCTGACGGGTTTCGGCGTCACCCAATTCCTGCCCGGCGGCAAGGCATTCATAGTTCAAAGTTTCATGGTGCCGTGACAACTCTTCCAGCTCCTGCCGTCCGGAGGATTGTTCCATATTCAGAATTTCGGTTTTTTCCTGCAGACGTTGCAAGTCTTTCTGTGATTGCTCCAGATCTTTGAGGCTCTGGGCGCGAGCGATCTCCGCTTCATGCACGGCAGACCCCAGAGACTCGCCGGTGGTTTCCAGTCCCGCCAGTTCTGCGGCCGCTTTTTGTTTTTCACCGTCACAATATTGCAATTCCTGATGAAGCGCCTCAACCTGATCGGTCAACTCTTCGATCTTGCGATTTTGCGCCAGCAAGCCCAGCGTGTCATCGCCACGCGCGCCACCGCTAACGACCCCCTGCGCGTCGATCACTTCGCCATTCAATGTCACCACAGTGCCATGAAAATCATCCTTGGCGTGCAGATACATAGCGGTTTCCAAATTGCGCACCACCACCACATGGTCCAGCAGGTGTTCGAATACGGGACGGTACTCGTCGGGAGTCTGAATGAAGTCCAGCAATTTACCGACGATATCGGGATTGCCGTTGAGGTGCAGGGGTCCCATAGGCACAGACTTCGGCTGGAGCGGCACGAACGACCCGCGGCCCGACCGATTTTCATTCAAGTAGCGGATCGCCGCTATCGAATCGTCATAGGAATTAACGATCACGCTCTGCAGTTTGTCTCCCATCACCGCTTCCAGAGCCTTTTCAAATTCGGCTGGCGCATGCACCACATCCACCAAAACTTCGCGCAACCCGGTGGGCCTTTTCCCGCCGCCCTCCTCGTTCGCGCCGTTCATCAACGCCTTGACGCCGTCGTCGAATCCTTCAAACTTTTTTCGCAATTTCCTGAGCGAATTGAGTAACGACGATTGCTCGGAATACACTTCGCGCGCGGATTGGAATTGTTCCTCGCGGATTTTAAACCGCTCCTTGGTTTCAGCAGTTTGATTTTGAACCTGCACCCGCTCCGTTTGCCTGACCTCGAAACTCCGGCTGTTTTGATGGTAAAGTTCCTGCGCCTGATCGACCAGGGCGCGCACCGCTTCCGTTTCCTCCTGCACTCCCACCCGTTCCCGATCGAGCTTGCCCTGCCGGTCTTGTAAAAACTGTTGCCGCGTTGCCAGAGCGGTGAGCTCATTTTTCTTTTGAGAAATCCGCTGTTGCAAACCAAGCAGTTGGCTTTCGCTCTCTTCAAGCTGTTCTTCCAATTCGGTGAGAGCGGATTTTCCATATTCCCGGGCCCGATCTTTTTCCGCACGCCCTTCTTCCTGGGAATGAATTTCGGCGGTCACCTTTTCCAATTCGCTCTTTTGGCTTTCCGCCTCGCGATGATGCGACGCAATTTCTTCATTCATGCGGGCCACTTCCAGGCCAGCGGCTTCCAAATCTTTTTGCGCCTGCTCGACTTGGGCGTTTTTAAGATCAATGTCGTGTTCGTTCCGGCTGATGTCCGCAGACAACTGATGCACCGTTTCCCTTTGCTGATTGAGGGCGTCGACCCGTTCGTCGATTTTTATTTTCAATTCCACGATCTGGTTTTCCAGAGTGGCAGACCGGGCCGCCCATTGGGTTTTTTGTTCGTTTTTAATCTTGAGATCGGCTTCAACTGCTGCCAGCTCGGTTTCGGAACGCCGGTACCTTTTGGAAAACAGACTGAGCGAAAGCTCTTTGATTTCAGACTGAAACCGTTTATAGCGCTCGGCCTTGGCGGCCTGCCGCTTGAGCGACTCCACCTGGCGGCCCAACTCCTGAATCAAATCGGAAATCCGGTCCAGATTCTGGCCCGCCGCCTCGAGTTTGCGCAGGGCCTCGTTTTTTCGCACTTTGAATTTCAACACCCCCGCCGCTTCTTCAATCCATATCCGCCGGTCCTCCGGTTTTGAAGTCACAATATCCTGAATGTGGCCCTGCTCGATGACGGTCAGCACCTTCGGGCTGATACCGATATCCAGAAACAAATCGGTGATATCTTTCAGTCGGCACGGGATTTTGTTGATGTAAAACTCACTTTCACCGGACCGGTGGTAACAACGAGTGACGGTGATGTCCTCGGACAGGTTTTGGATGTTGGCGATCCGCAATCCTTGGGGAACGTCGCCCAGGGTCATGGTGATTTCGGCCCGGTTGAAGGGCTTGCGCGATTGACTGCCGTTGAAGATGAGATCCGTGATGCGGGTGCCACGCAGGGATTTGGAGCTCTGCTCGCCGATGACCCAGCGAATGGCGTCGGAAATATTGCTTTTACCGCAACCATTGGGACCCACGACCGCGGTGAATCCCTTCGTAAAATCGAGCCGGGTGCAATCCACAAACGATTTGAATCCAGTCAATTCCAGGTTTTTTAAGATCATTTTTTATTCCAATGCACGGACTTGCGGAGAGGTGAACTTTAAAATCATACTCAATAATATGAGGCGCCAACCGGAGTGTGACCCTTGGGTTCCAAACCGTGCCCGGTGGGCCGCCAGCGGCACCTGCGATATCACTTGTATGAGCCCCATGACCCGAAGGGTACGGACCCCCCTCGCCGGGGGCATTTCCAACCCCTTTTCCAGCTCAAACATTATAGCATCACCCCAGGGTTGTAAAGTTAATAATACCAGTGCTTGGGTATTTTGAAATTATAGGCACAATATATTGTGGTTGTTAGCATTATGGGCCCGCTGGTAACTTTCCCAGACCGGACGGGAAACCCGCCAATATCACTCAAATTACGGGCTGGGTGGGTTACAATACCGCGTGCAGGGGAAGCAAATGGTTAAACTTTTCTAGCCTTCAATAATTACCAGCGATGATGCAAAGCATCAGCTTTTTCGCCCCGCGCGAAGCGGTCGGCCATTTGCCCCCACGGCGAGTGGGGTGAAAGGAAGTTTTCATGAAATTTTATGGGTACAACAAATGCGGCACTTGCCGGAAAGCCCAGAAATATCTGGTGGACAAAAACATAGCATTTGAGGATATAGATATCACCCTCAACCCCCCGCCCAAAATGGTCTTGAAGCGGGCCATGCAGGCGGTGGGCATGAAAAAATTATTCAACACCAGCGGGGTGCAATACAAGGAGTTGCAGATCAAAGACCAGATCAAAACCATGACCGAAGCCACCGCGCTTAATCTGCTGGCGTCGAACGGGCGATTGATCAAACGCCCCATCGCGGTCGCCAGCGACCGGGTGACCGTCGGCTTCAACGAAGACGAGTATAAAAAAGTCTGGCCCGCGAAGCGCTGACGCAAGGCGGCTTTTGCAAAATTTTGGATTCCTGAAAAACCGAGATTCTTCGTCGTTAATCGCTCCTCAGAATGACAAGAGGTATTAAGATTGTCATTCTGAACGAAATGAAGAACCTGGGTTTTAGTCCCCCCTTCTCCGAAGGGGGCTAGGGGGCTTCTTCCTTACGAAAAATTTTTTATGAATTTAAGTTTACTGACCAACACATTGCTCGAGCAATATCCGGTGATCCCGCAACCGGTGGAGGACCACCCGCAAAACGCGGCGGTGCTGGTCATCCTGTATCCGGTCGGCACCCAGGTAAACGTATTGTTGATCAAGCGGGCCGCCCACCTGCGCAGTCATGCCGGGGAGATTTCGTTTCCCGGCGGGATGTATGAAACAGAAGACCATTCGCTCTTGACGACCTCCCTGCGGGAAACCCGCGAGGAAGTCCATATTGAGATAGCAGAGTCGCAGGTCATCGCCTGTCTGCCGCAGGTGATGACGCTCACCGGCTTTCAGGTGACACCCTATTTGGCTTTACTCGAAGGCCGGCCGCCCTATGAAAAAAATCCGGAGGAAGTGGAGGCCGTTCTGGACGTGCCGCTGGTGCCGCTGTTAGCCACCCATCACCGCGACGTCGGTTACCCGCCTGCCAAAAACATGGTGGCCTATTGGTACCAACAGAATCGCGTCTGGGGCGCCACCGCGAAAATCCTGCACCACATCGGCCAGGCGGTACGTTTGTTATGACCCGCCCAAGCGGAGCATTGATCCCGCGGTTGGCTGTGCGGTCCCGGCAAATCCGTCTTTACAAAACACATTGGCCGCCCTATATTGAGACGGCCCGAACCCGCCAACCCCTTTTCAAAAAATTATCGTGACGGACCATCCCACAGACTCGAAAGACCGTCTCATCTTCGCCCTCGATGTACCCGACCGGGAATCCGCCATGCGCACGGTCAAATTGCTGGACGGCACGGTGGGCATGTTCAAGGTCGGCCTGGAGTTGTTCGTGCGCGAAGGGCCGCAAATTCTCCAGGCCATCCGCGACCACACCTCCTCAAAAATTTTTCTCGATCTCAAACTGCACGACATTCCGGCCACGGTGGCGCGGGCGGTGCGGTCGGCCTGTGCGCACCCGGTGCATTTTCTGACGGTCCATGCCGCAGGCGGCCTGCCCATGATGCAAGAAGCGGCTCAGGCGGCGGCGCAAGCGTCAGAACTGAACCTGTTGGCGGTCACCGTGCTGACCAGCATGAGTGAAGCCGACCTCGCGTCCGAACGCGGTACCGGCATGGGGTCGTTGGTATTGGCGCGGGCGGAGCTGGCCCGGCAGGCTGGATGCACCGGTATCGTGTGTTCGGGACAGGAGGTGGCGGCGGTCAAACAACAATGCGGCGACTCGATCCTCACCGTGGTTCCGGGAGTGCGCCCGGCTGAGGGGGCGGTTGCGGAAGACGATCAAAGGCGAACCGCCACCCCGGCGCAGGCCATCACGGACGGCGCCGATTACCTGGTGGTGGGACGACCCATCCGCGACGCCAAAGATCCACGCGGCGCCGCCCAAAAAATTGTGGAAGAAATCGAATCGGCTCGGCGCAATATCGTTTAGATGTTTTTGAGTTGAACTTCTTTTGGGAAAACCGCCATGCAAACTACAATCACATTCATACACCTGCTCAGCCTGGTGTGTTGGATCGGCAGTATCGTATTTTTTTCTTTCTTCACCGCGCCAGCCGTGTTCACCACCCTGGGGCGCGAACAGGGCGGTGAAATGATGAGCGTTCTATTTCCACGGTACTACGGGCTCGGTTACGTGTGCAGTGTGCTGGCGGCCGCCACTTTGTTGTTGAGCCCGATGGGCGCTACCGGACTGCGTCTGCCTTTTTTGATCGGGATGGCGGCGTGTACTCTTTACGCCGGGCTGGTGATCAGCCCTTCAGCCCGCGCCGTGAAAAAGCAAATGAAGGATGAACCTGAAAACCGGGAAACGCTGGAACCCCGGTTCCAGTCCCTCCATGCCTGGTCGGTGCGGTTGAACGCTACGGTGCTGATCCTTGGGCTGGGACTGCTCTGGCTCACCGCCGCGCACTTCCAAAGCTAGCTCGCCATGCCTTCGGCCCTTCCGCACCGTCCTTTTTATGCCAAAACCAAATTTATGTTGCTGTTGCTGATCGTGGGCGTGGTGTACAGCTACGGCTGGCGGGTCACCGAGATTGACCTGGTCGAGCTGGTGCAGGATGTGGCCCTGGTCAAACCTCTGGTGAGCGCTCTCCTGCAACCCGATTTGATCACTCACGACACCGACTCCCGTAGCGTGACGGCGAAGTTTCTATTATCCGAATCCTCAGCGACCCAGGAATATAAAACCTCCGCACCGCGCGCGCCTGGCCCGGCATTGCTGTTGTCAAAACAACACGGCCAGGAGGGCGATGCGTTGCGGGTGGACGGTATTAATTTGGAACCCAACCGCACCGGCCAACTGGTTTGGGTGAACTCCATCGAGCAGGAATACCCGCTGGGCGCCATCGCCACCGATGACGCGGGAAGGTTTCAGAAAGAAATCGTGGTGCCGCCCACCGCGCGCGGCGAGGAACAGCAGGTGCGGGCCGTGCTGACTTGGCGGACCGGCGGCTGGCATTTCAGCGCCACCCTCAAACTGACGCTGGAAAAAATGGTCGAGACGCTGTTTCTCGGTTTGATGGCCACCACCCTGGCGATTCTGCTGGCCGGGCCGCTCAGCTTCCTGGGCGCCCGCAATCTCATGATGGGCAACCGGCTCAGCGTGTCGGTGTATTATGTGACGCGCACCGTGTTCAATGTTCTGCGTTCCATTGAACCGTTGATCATGGCGATATTATTTGCGGTGTGGGTCGGCATCGGCCCCTTCGCCGGAGTGTTGGCGCTGGGCCTGCATTCCACGGCGGCCTTGGGCAAACTGTTTTCCGAGCAGATCGAGAGCATTGACCGGGGACCGATCGAGGCCATCACCGCCACCGGAGCGAAACCCGTTCAAATAATTCTTTATGGGGTTTTGCCGCAGGTCCTGCCGCAGTTTCTGGCTTTGGGGTTCTATCGGTGGGACATCAATGTTCGCATGTCCACCATCATTGGCTTTGTCGGCGGGGGCGGCATCGGTTTCCTGCTTCAGCAATGGATCAACTTGCTCCAATACAACAAAGCCGGAACTGCTCTGCTGGCCATTGCGATTGTGGTGATCACTCTGGATATGATCAGCGCCCGCATCAGGGAAAAAATAACGAGCCCAGGATGAGAAAACATCCTGAGCTCGATTTGAACTTAAATCCATGTCCGAGCCATCCAACGACATCTCATAAAGAGGAGACTACATCCCGCTGTTTACCAGAGAGGTTTTCTCTGCTTGGCAACCGGCTTTTGAGAAACCGCCGTCTCCGCACCGGGTCGGGTTTCACGGTTATCGTACCGCGCCAACGTGCTGACCCGCTGGGTGGGGGCCAGCCGGTTAAAATCTCTCATAAAACGGCGTGAGGTTTCAGGAATATTTTCAGCCACCTGACTGATCATGATTTCACTCGGCGAAAGGTTCTGTTTGTAATATTCCCGGTTGTATTTCCAGTTGGGTTTGATCACGGTTCCTTTGAGCGAGATGCCCGCGAAAATACCTTTACTACGCGAATAGGAATACACATCTCCCTGCAAGAATAAATCGACTCCGGCCTCGGCATACCGGCCTACCGGTCCGGCAGTCACGGCAATGTCTCCACCCAACGTGAAATTATTTTCCAACAAACCATTCAATCCTCTTGCGGTAGTGATGATCAGCACCAGATCGACCACCTGCGCGCCGGCCTGGAAACCAAAACTGCCGCCGATAGTGGTGATAAACGCCGGGGGACTCCATTCGCCGGTTTCCACATCCCGGACGGTGGCCACTCCTTTGCCGTAGCGGACCGCTCCGATAAAACCCACCTTCAGCATGCTGGGAAAAATGATGATCGCTTTGGCCTTGGAGATCAAACCGGAAGGAATCTCCATGTCAGGGGTGCTCAGAATTTCTTCCAATACGTAGGTGGCGTTTTGCAATAATTTCTGTTGTGGCGATTGATCGGCCACAGCGTTATATGGAAAAAGTAACGCAATAATTAAAACCAGGTATCTCATTTGACGGTCTCCTTAAAGAGAGTGAGAATTTGGATAAGCCGGACAGTATTTGGTAATGGAAGTATGCCTCAAAAATAAATAATTGGATCAGTATTTAATGGACCAGCAACATTATCTGGCGCCATATTATAATTTTCATCAAATAAAATCAATAACTTATATTGCTCTTGCCAAATCAGCCCGCTAAAAATAGTCCACGCTTCGCGCTCTTCGAGAAGCGACCTGAAGGGGCAAAACCATTGAAAAAAGGCCAGCCTGTGGCTGAGCCAGGTTGCACCTGGAGGCCATTTGGCCAAGCTCAAAAATGCGTTCAACAATAGTGAGGCATGCCACCAAAGCTTCGGCACCTTGGGTCCAGCGGCACGCTGGCCGGGCAAGGCCCGGAGCGAATGGGTCAGACTTTGACTTGTGTTCAACAACTGCTGGCGGCAATACCAAGCGTCGGCCATCTGGCTCCCCCCGCAGAGGGCGTTGCAAAATAAACTTGTCGCACAGGAAAATGCCTTCTACCATGCGTAACAATGATTGAATCCATTGCCAAATATTTCAAGCAAGGCGGCGAACTTTCCCGCAACCTTCCCACCTTCGAGTTTCGTAGCCAGCAACTGCAAATGGCCGAAGCGGTACACCGCGCCCTGGAACAGGGCCACCCCATGATGGTCGAGGCCGGCACCGGCACCGGAAAAAGCCTGGCTTACCTCCTGCCCGCTATCCAATGGGCGCTGGCTCACGACAAAAGGGTAGTCATCTCCACCTACACCAAAACCCTGCAGGAGCAAATTCTGAATCACGACATTCCATTGCTCCGCGACACTTTGGGTCTGCCTTTTCGTTATTCTTTATGCATGGGCAATGAAAATTATTTATCTCTGCGGCGCATGAAACGGGCCGGGCAAAGCGGCCTGTTCAATAATGTTCAGGAAGAGGAGCAGTTGACGGAGACATTTAAATGGATTCACCGAACCGAAACCGGATTTAAATCCGATTTACCCTTTGAGCCTTTGCCATCGGTCTGGGAGGAGGTGGGCCGGCAAAAGGATCTGTGCCTGGGCAAGCAGTGTGAAACCTATGACTCCTGCTTCTACTTCAAAGAACGGCGCAAATGGTTCAGCGCGCATCTGCTGGTGGTCAATCACCACCTGTTTTTTGCCAACATCGCCAACAACGGCGCAGTCCTGCCGCGCTACGATGCGGTCATTTTTGACGAGGCCCAAAATCTGGAAGAAGCGGCGACGTCGTTTCTCGGTTTGGAAATTTCAAACTCCGGCCTGTTGTATTTTCTGGACCGGTTTTACAATCCCAAAACCCGGCGCGGAACCCTGACCCGCCTGCCCGATCAGCTGACCGGGGAGGTGCGCAAGCGGGTGACTCAGGCACGGCTAGCGGTCGAAGCGTTTTTTGAAAATCTGTTGGACGCTTACGGACGGCAGGACCGCACCCTGCGGTTTTACCGGCCTCCGACGCTCAACAATAACGTGTTCCTTCCCCTGCAGGAGTTACATGAGGCGTTGAAATCTTTGCAAACCGGGCTGGTCGCGGAGGAGGATTTGTTGGAGGTCACTGCCGCCGCCAACCGGGTATTTGAAATAAACAATACGTTGTCCGCCTTGCTCAATCACAACATGAAAGAATATGTGTACTGGCTGGAGATCGTCCGCAAAAAACGGCTCACCCGCGCCACCCTGCGCGGCGTTCCCATTCGTATTCGGGAAGAACTCCAGGAGCAGGTATTTTCTAAAATCGACCGGGTGGTGCTGACCTCAGCAACTCTTTCGACCAATCAAAACTTTGACCACCTCAAGGAGCGCCTGGGAATTGAACCCAAAGAAGAACTCATTCTGGATTCACCGTTCGATTATAAAACGCAAGCGCTCCTGTATATCGCTTCCGATCTCCCGGAGCCGAGTGCCAAGGTCGAGGAGTACATACCCGCCCTGGCCGAACGTGCGCTGGAGTTGATTCGGGCCTCCGGCGGAAAAACGTTTGTCCTGTTCACCAGTTACGATACATTGAACCGGGTACACCGATTGCTGGACCCGCAACTCCAGTCCTACCAGATTTTGAAACAGGGAGAGTTGTCGCCGACTCGAATGATTCAGCGCTTCAAGGAAAAACCCTCGGTTATTTTCGGAACGAGTTCCTTCTGGCAGGGGGTGGACATTCCGGGTGAGGCACTGACCATGGTCATCATCACCAAACTGCCTTTCGACGTTCCCAGCGAGCCGCTCATCGAAGCCCGCCTCGAGGATTTGCGCCGACAATCCATCAACCCATTCAGGCACTACCAGATCCCGCGGGCTATCATTCAATTGCGGCAAGGCTTTGGACGTTTGATTCGGAAGCGAACGGATAAAGGGGTGGTCGCTATTCTCGATTCCCGGTTGGCGCGCCGTGGCTACGGCAAGCAATTTGTGGATTCGCTTCCGCCCTGTTCCCAGGCACAAACGATCGCAGAGGTGGAAACATTTTTGTCGAACGGTTTGCAAAAAGTGGTGGAAAAATAACAGGTCTTTCGCGGGAGAAGAACCGCTCAATCTTTCTTGGGTTTTTTAGCGGGTTTTTCCTGGTCTTTTTTGGGCGGAGCCGCCGGCACTGCTTTCTCGCCTGCCGGGCTCTGGGCCTTTTCTTGATCCTGCGGTGCGCTCTGGGGTTCCGTCTTTTCCGGTTCTTCGGGCAGAGACACCATGGTTTTGAACCATTTGGAATCGCGAACGGATTGAAACAGGATGTCGTTGATCAATTCTTTTGGATCCGGGAGCATACCATGATCCCGGCATTTTCCCAACCACTCCCGGCAACTGCTTTCATTGGCCAATTGCGCCATCAACCGCGCCATATTGAAGGCCCCCACACCCGGTTGCAACTCTTCGGCTTTTTGTAATTTGCCTTTGGCCTCGGCCAACAGGGGATGAGCGTTGATGCCGCGCTTGCTTTTCGCCTGTTCTATTAAAGTATCGGCCATCAGGTTCAGCGCCTCGGCAGATTCTTCCTTGATTTCCAGAGCTTCCTGAAAACTATTCGCCGCCTGCGTCAGCAGTTTTTCCGCCTGCTCGCCTGCGAGTCCCTTCGCTTTTTTCAAAACTATGGCGCCCCAATTGGTGAGAGCGCGGTAATCGTTGGGTTGAACCTTGAGAGCCTTTTGATATATTTTTTCTGCTTTCTGGATGAGGTCTTCGCTTTCAGACCCGGACTTCAACCGCGCCAACTGGAACAGAGAATTGCCGCAAAGCATCATCGCGTCTAAAAAGTCCGGCTGGATTTCAAGGGCTTGCTTGCCCTGCTGGATGGTTTGTCTCAGCAGGCTCTCGGCCTCGCCACTCTTTTTCGCCTGGGCCATTTGAAAAAATATGGACCCGCAGTTGGTGAGCGCCTCGGCATTTTTGGGGTTAATTTTTAAAGCCTCTTTATATTTTTCCGACGCCTTGGACAGCAAAGCTTCCGCCTCCAGGCCTTTTTTGGATTGCCCCAGATTAAAATAAACATCACCCAACTTGTTGAGAGCGTCGTAATTCTTGGGGTCTTGATTGAGCGTGGCTTGAAATTTTTCTGCCGCATCATTCAACAACTGGCTGACGGCTTCCCCGGTTTTTCTTTCAGCCAGACTGAGCAAACACATGCCCCACCGGAAAGGAATGAGCGCCGCGTTGGGTTGGATTTCCAGAACCTTCTTGAATTTATCAATGGCTTCATAAAAAAAGTCGTCCGCCTTGTGGTCGCTCTTGGACTGGCCTCGTTCCAGCAAAACATCGGCCCAACCCATATAAGCTTCCGCAAGATTCGGATCGACCCGGACCGCGTTCTCAAATTTTTCAGCGGACAACGCCAGCATGCGACCGCCTTCCTCCCCTGTCTTGCTTCGGGCATACACCAGGAGAGCCTGCCCCATGGCCAACAACGCTTCGATCCGGTCGGGAAACGCTTGCAAGGCGATTTGCAGTTTTTCCGCGGCCTGGCCATACATGCGCAGGGCATCGTTGCCTTGCTTGCGCCGCGCCAGGGTGTAAAGAGCCATGCCGCACCCGTGAGCGGCTTCGCCATTGTCCGGTTGCGCTTTCAAGGTCGCCCGAAACTTTTCGATGGCCTGAGTATATAAGGACTCCGCCTCACTGCCGTCTTGCCCTTTCGCCTGCGCCAGCAAAACCTGGCCCCAGCCG
>SMVS01000066.1 GCA_004357435.1 Nitrospina sp.
CCCAGTGACATTAAGAAAATAGCGACTTTTTCCGGGCCTGAATATTTTATGTTTTCGGCCATGAGTCTCCTGAAATTAAGATCTATCCCTCAGCCATCGGCGCAATATGGCCGCCGCGTATTTGGGATCGGTGCCGATGAAATCGTTGACCGATTTGCGTATCTCCAAGTTCTCTTGTGAGAGTTGCGCGATGCGCTGTTCCTCCTCATCCAATAATAATTCCTCAGGAGAGGGTGTTGGCAGACCTGCCGGAACCACTTCGACCGAGGTGGTGACCCACCGCACCAGTGGCAAGAGAATCTTCAACAAAAACCACACCAGCAGTATAACACCAATGATGAAACCCGCCGCGGTGGTGCCCCAATCGAAAAACTGATCCTGCCTCATCTCGGCTTCCCGCAGTGTTTCCATTGATTTATCAAACTGGACGTTTTCCAGCTGGATTTTATCTCCGCGCTTGGCGTCAAACCCTACGGAGGTTTTGATTATCTCGAGGAACTGGGCCATTTCTTTGGCGGTCCGCGCCTGGTATTTGGGCGGGTTGCCGGTGAGCACGCCGTCGATCAAAACGCTGACGGAAAGTTTCTGGATCTCGCCCGTCATCTCGCGGATGTGTCGTACCGTCTTATTGATTTCGTAGTTCAATGTTTGTTTTTCATTGCTTCGGCTTGGGGGTGCTCCCGACCCGCCGGTGGGGCCGTCTTCAGCCTGTGGCAGGTGGGATTGCACCCCGGGTACCCCTCCGGGTGGAATAGCGCCGGTTGACGACTCCGTCAAGTTTTGTTCACTGCGAACGACTTGGGAATCGGGGTCATAAATTTCCTCGGTTCGTTCCACTTTATCAAAATTTAAATCAGCCGTGACGCGGGCGATGACTTTTCCCACGCCCAGCGCGCCCTCCAGCATGTGCGTGATGCTGTTCTCCAATTCCTGCTCGACACGTTTCTGGTGTTTATAGTTGGATCCGGTCATGAGAGCGGTGTCGGAAATTCCCTGGGCGCCCGACAGCATATTGCCCTTGAGATCGAGCAGCACGACATCCCTAGCTTCCACTTTTTCAACACTGCTCGATACCAAATGGACGATGCCTTGAATCTGGCTTTCTGACAACGATTTGCCGGCCCGGATTTTCAACATGACGGAAGCCTTGCCCCGCGGTTTGTCTCTCAGAAACAAATCCTCCTTGGGAATGACAAGATGCACGCGGGCCTGCTCCACTGCCTCCAACGACTTGATGGTGCGCGCCAGCTCGCCCTGCAGGGCTCTCTGAAAGTTGAGTTTCTGGACAAACTCCGTCATGCCGAGCGGGATGTCATCAAACAATTCAAAACCGACTTCCGCGCCTTGCGGCAGGCCTTGACCGGCCAGACTGAGACGGAGCTCATGCACCTGATTCGACGGCACCCGAATGTTCTGTCCCTGGTTCGATAATTGATAGGAGACGTTCTGCGTCTTCAATTGCTCCACTACCGCCGACGCATCTTCCGGCGACAGGTTGGCGTAGAGCAGTTGGTGATCGGTCTTCTGGACCCATAGCGACAGGGTGAACAGGGCGGCGAGCGCCAATGCACCCGCTCCCAAAGCCACCGATTTTTCGGCCGCTGAAAGGCCGTTGAAACGTTGCCCCAGATTTTTTAAAAATTCCATGAATTCATTCATCGCTCAAATCTCTTGTTGCCAGGCATGGAGAAAGTGTCCTTCAGAGTCTTTTACCGGCCCAGATCGATGGCGCGCAGAGCCATGGACTTGGCGGCTTCAATCGCCTGCACATTGGCCTCGAAACTGCGCGTGGCGTTGATCATATTCACCATCTCCGTCATCAGGTTGATGTTGGGCAGAGCCACATAACCCTCCTCGTTGGCGTCGGGGTGATCCGGATTGAACACCAGGATGGGTTCGGTCTGGTCCTCAACAATTTTCGCGACCACCGCCTGACGGACACTGCCCGCCAGCTCCCGGTTCAAACTCACCGCAAAGTCGTCGCCCAGCGGCATGGAACTGACCACCACATCCTTGCGACGGTAGGGGCCGCCTTCCGGCGTGCGGGTGGTTTCAATATTGGCGAGGTTGCTGGCAATGGTGTCCATGCGCTTCCTCTGCACGTTCAAGCCGGAAGCGCTGATTTTCATTGAAGTTATAAAATCCATAATGATTCCTATTGAGTGCCGGTGAATTTCTTATTAAACAGTCAGAATTACTGGCGTTACAGACATGTTTTCAATAAGAAAAGCAAGTTCTGTACCAAAATCAGCCCGGCAGTTTAAAAATGGTTTGCGCCCGCGAGAAGACCTGTAACCCCTGATAAACAAACCGGTTTATAAATTTGGCTGGGGCAGGGCGGTCAGCTGCGGAAATATTTTCCGCCACCGGGCGGAAAAATATGTCATCCCTTTGACGCTACCGGTAAAAATCGACCGGCGGCCGGGCAACGCCCGGAGGTAGTTTGAAATTCTTCCCCTGTCTGGGAGGAGATAACCGAAGGGGTGGGAGCAATAAGTCCCCCCTTCTCCGAAGGGGGGTAGAGGGCTTTTTTTAGGGAGTATCTTGAGTGGGGGGTTTTTCTTTGTACTCGTTGAGTTTGTTGCGCAGGGTGCGGATGCTGATGCCGAGAGTTTCGGCGGTGCGGGTTTTGTTGCCGTCCAGTTCTTCCAGCGTCTGGAAAATCAGCTCGCGTTCCATGTCGTAAATGGTGCCCTTGAACTTGGCGAGAGGTTTGCCGCCGTCTTTATCAGCGCGGTCTTCATCGAGGAACAGGTGCGCGGGTTGAATGGTGTCGCCGGGGCACAACAGGACGGCCCGTTCGAGAATATTTTCGAGCTCGCGCACATTGCCGCGCCACTGATATTTTTTGAGAAGCGTCAGCGTTTCCTCGGCGATGGCATGGATGGTTTTGTTGTTTTCCCGGCTGTGCTTGTCCAGAAAATATTCCGCCAGCAGGGGAATGTCTTCCGGCCGCTCCCTGAGAGGGGTCAATTGAATGGGAATGACGTTCAGCCGATAGTACAAATCCTCGCGGAATTTATTTTCTTCGACCAGGGTTTTGGGATCACGGTTGGTGGTGGCGATGACGCGCACGTCGACCGGGACCGGTTCGCGGCCGCCCACTTTATCGACTTCATGTTCCTGCAGAACGCGCAGGAGTTTGGCCTGCAGGGGCAGGCTCAGTTCCGTCACTTCATCCAGCAGTAACGTGCCGCCGCTGGCGAGCTCGAACTTGCCTTCCTTGCGCGCGATGGCGCCGGTGAACGCGCCTTTTTCGTGGCCGAACAATTCCGACTCGAGCAGGCCTTCGGGCAGGGCGGCGCAGTTCACCGCCAGAAAGGGTTGACCGGAACGCGGACTGCACTGATGAATGTAACGGGCGAACAGTTCTTTGCCAGTGCCGGTTTCGCCGGAGATCAATACGGTCGATTTACTGTAGGCGATGTTTTCGGCGAACTTCAACCGCTCCTGAAAAGCTGGATTTTGGGTGATGATCGGGCGGGCCGGTGGATCTTTTTTCGACGTCTCCTTGTTCAGCGGGCGCGCGGGGGTCCGTTTGCTTTGAAACGCCCGGATGATGCTGGACGCCAGGATTTCCGCCGAAAAAGGTTTGAGGAGATAATCGAAGGCGCCGTCTTTCATCGATTGCACGGCGCTGTCGATGGTGCCGTAGGCGGTCATCATGATGACCGGCGTGCCGGGCGACCGCGATTTGATTTCGCGGAGCAGTTCTTCGCCGTTCATCTTCGGCATTTTGACATCGCTGAGCACCAGATCGAAGGTTTCCTCGTCAAACTTCTCAAGAGCGGTTTGACCGTTGTCGGCGGTGACGATGGAGTGGCCTTCGCGTTTCAGCGCTTCGGTCAAAGCCGCCCGCATTTCGGTTTCATCATCGACGATCAGAACATGTTTGGGGTTTTTCATTTTAGTTTTCGTCCCACGCTGGAATCTTGATGATGAATTTCGTGCCCTGGCCAGTCTCGCTCTCCACGTCGATGGTCCCTTGATGGGCTTTGATGATGTTGTGGGCAATGGCCAGCCCCAGCCCGGTGCCCTTGTCCTTGGTGCTGAAGAACGGATTGAAAATATTTTTTTGATCCTGGGCGGCGATGCCGACTCCGGTGTCCGCTACCGTCACCGTAATGTGACTCCGGGAATCGGCGGTGTTTCCGGTTTGGGTGGTTAGCCGGAGACTGCCGCCGTCGGGCATGGCTTGCACGGCATTGCGGATAAAATTCAGAAACACCTGGCGGAGCAGTTCCTCGTCGCCCGCCGCGACGGCTTCGCCCACGGCCAGGTCGTGATGGATTTTGACGTTGTCCGGGCACTGGAAATCGGCGGAGGCGTTCACGATATCTTTCAGCAGATGATTGAGGTTGCATTGTTGCCGTGAAGGCTCCGGCGACTTGGCGAACAGCAGGAGGCTGGAAATGATGCGGTCCATGTTTTTCACGCCGGAGATGATGTGCTCGGTCAGCGGTCTTTTTTCCGGGTCCTGCGCGAGATCTTTTTTCAGCATCGATGCGAACAACTCGATGCCTCCCAGGGGATTGCGGATTTCGTGAGCGATGCCGGCGGCCATTTCCCCCATGGCGCGCAGGCGCTGGTTGCGCTGGGCTTCCTCTTCCAGCCGTTTCAACTGGGTGATGTCCTGCAGGATGAGCACGGTTCCCATCCGGTGGCCTGCCGGGTCCTGCACCGGTGAGGCCGACAGGCGGATGTGGACCTGGCGTTGATCCCGCGTGGTGATTTCATGATCCTCCATCCGGGTTTGCCCGCCGGAACTTTGGACCAATTCCGCCAGAGGTTGAATCCCGGTATCGGCCAGCGGTTGATTCAGGCATTGCCCTGCGGTCATTCCCAGGATGATGCCAGCGGTCTTGTTGAAGGTGGTGATTCGGGTGTTTTTATCGACGACGATCACGCCGGTGGTCAGGCTTTCGAGAATGTTGTTCAGATAATTTTTGACCCGTTCTTTTTCCTGGAGGTTCTTTTCCAACTCCAGGTTCTTCGCTTCCAATTCGAGATCCAGCGCGTTCAGCCGTTCCTGAAGTTTATCGTAGGATTCTTGCAGGTGCCGGGTGGTTTCATTGAACGTTTGAAAGGCGGACTTCAGGAATTCCAGCTCCTGTTTTTTTTGTTCTTCGTTTTCAGCCACGGGCAAATCATCCGGCAGGTTGGTGAAATGAATCGTATTCATTATAGAAGACTATAAAAGTTCTTTTAGATGTTTTTCCCAATCAATTATTTTGAGTCGGGATTCCGCGGCCTGCTGAAGCAGGTTTTCAGGAGGATAGGACTCCACCAGTTGGTTCAATTCTTTAAAGGCGTCGTCTTTCCGATTTAATTTATCCAGATTGTCGGCGATGAGAAAATCGGCCCAATCGCGGAGGGGGTGGTCGGGAAACAATTTCCGTCCCGCCTGCAAAGCGTCCAGCGATCCTTTGAAATTGCCTTGCATGTGTTGGAGGATACCCAGCTTGTAGTAAGCGGTTTGGATGAATTCGGGAAGGTTGCGGATTTTACGGTCGTAGGTGTCGATGGCCTTGCGGTGGGCTTGCACCGATTGACGGAGGTTGCCCTTCGCAAAGTGGGTTTCCGCTATTCGATAATGCATCAGGGATTTTTTAAAGTCGTGATCCGAGAGGAGGGTGCGGTACGTCCGGATCGCGTCGTCGAATCGTTTTTGACCTTGGTAGGCGTCTGCCAGAATGAGCAGGGCTTCCGGGACTCGCGGGCTTTCCGGGAAGGTGTTCAGAAAAGTTTTAGCCACCCGCTCGGCCTCCTTGAATTGGGTCTCGCTAAGATGAATCTGGCCCAGATTCAAAAACAGACGGTCGGTGTAGGCGCCATTGAGATCGCTCAATTTGACGGTTTCAAAAAATTCCAACGCTTCAGAGTGTATCCCGATGGCCATGTAGCTTTCGCCAATTTGCAAACGGGTTTTTATGTTCTGGATGTCGCCGAGACCGAGTCCGACATAATCGCCGTAAGCATAGAGGATGGGCAAGTGCCCCTGCTGTTTGGCGTATTGATCGATCAGGCTGATCACCGCAAGCCGGATAAAATTTTGGGCGGATCGATGGAACCGCGTGTTCGGCGCCCACGGCAGAAGTTTTTTAAACTCATCGATGGCTTCGAGGTAACGTTGTTCCTGATAGTACGCGGACCCACGGCTCAAAGTGACTTCCGACAGGATATCACTGGATTGGCTTTCCTGAAAAACCTCCCTGTAAGCTTGGTAAGGATCGATGAAAGGCGGAATTTCAAAAATGAGATCGCGCACGGGCAGTGTTGGATAGCGGAGGCCGATATCGGCCAGCCGGATTTTTGCGTATTGCGATTCGTCACTGCCGGGAGCGTTGCGATAGGATTGGTCGAACACCGATAGGGCGGACTGTCCCTGTTGCACGGTTTGCCCCGTATCCTCCAGCAAATAGGAGTCGCCGATGCGATTCAGCGCTTTGTGGGCGGTGGCGGATTCCGGGTCTAAGTTGACCAGATTGAAATAATATTCGCGCGCGCGGTCCCAATGCTTGGCGGAGAAATAAATTTCGCCAATTTGAAAATTGATTTGAGGGCGTCGGCTCAACTGATCCGGCCACCGCTTCACGGCGTCCTCATATATTGGGAGAGCGGCTTGATAGTCACCGCGATCAAAATACCACTGGGCGATCCGGTAAACGCCGACCCGCGCTCCCACATCGCTGGGTGTTTTTTTCAATATCATTTGGAAGGCTTTATAGGCTTCGTCTATTTTCTCTTCCTTGAGTAGCATTTTCGCCAGTCCGAGCTGACGCGCGGGGATGTAGCGGCTCCTCTTATTTCTGCGAAGGCCTTCCAAATAAAGAGTTTTGGCCTCGAGGGTGTAGTCCATGGCCTCGAAAATGCTGGAGATTTTCAACAACGCATGATCGTAAAATGAAGATTTGGGATATTGCCGCATGGCGTATTGATAAGCTTCCAGGGCCTCCTCGAATTTTGGGGCCGGATCCTGAACGGCCAGATTATATTTCGCCTCGGCCATGAGGTAAGTCGCATTCGCACGGTAACGGCTTTCCGGATACTTCCTGCTGAACGCTTTGAGCGCCGGCACCGCTTCCAGATAATCCTTTCTTTGAAACAGCAACAAGGCTTTTTCATAATCCTTGTCGCCGCTTTTAAACTTACTTTCCTGATCCGCTCGAATCGCCTGCCGAATTTTTTCAGCGCTCAACCCGGGGACGATGGATTTATGGGCAGACGGCTTGCGGAGAATTTTTTTAGGGCGGCGGGGCGATCTGTCTTTAATGGCTGTTGGCTTCCCCGCCATAAAAATTTCGCCGCGGTCGCCTTTCAGGTCCAAAATGATCTGGTGCGGATTGTGTTGGATAAAATGGATGATCCGCGTATTGGAGTTTTTATAGTTCAAAGTGAGTTTGACGTGGTTGCCAATTTCACGAATATCGATTCGCTCTAGATTCCGTTCCTGATAGATTTGGGAGCGAACCTCGGGGTCCAATTTGGCCTTGCGTATGAAGAGGGCAATTCTTTTGTTGGCAAGATCGGGTATGAAGCGATAAGTCGTGCGCCGACTTAATTGAATGACTACCCTGGTGAATTCGGGAGGAGCTTTTCCCAAGCGCACCTCTTCCACCACAGTCAGATTGCGGCCGCTAGCGGCATCGGTTGCGGGGACTTGCGCAAGGCCCGAGCTGGTCATTCCCAAAGTCCACAGGAGAACTCCGGCAATCCACAGCCGTTCGGAATAAATTTTGCTTGATTCAATCATGAGAATATTTTGACCATTGGAACCCTCAAAACCATTTAGAGCAATAATGGTACCATTATCTATTTTGTTATTAAAATACAATGGATTATAATGAAATATGCGTATTTCCATAGGCCATATAGGGCTTACGGATTATATGCAGTGGGTTGCGATTTTAAATTTTTTGTACTTTAAGGACAAAAAATGTCACGGCTAGTCAAAAATTTGACATTTAGGTTGCAAGACACACTGCCATCGGATGTGGATTCGACTGATAATTTTGGTGGATCCAGGTGAAAATAAAATGAAAAAAGCTGAGTTGGAGAAAAGAGCCCAAGAGGAAACCCAGGGAGTGATGAGTCTGTTGAAACGACAGAACCAGATGCTGGGGCAATCTCTGGTCAATCTGGATCATTTTCTTTTTTTGAACAAGAACATCAGCAAACTTCATTTCGACGATATCAGGAAAATTTTGGCGGAGAAACTGCCCTTCATTCTTTCCGTCCGTTATTTCACGCTGTTTTTATATGACAGCAATAAACGAATACTGAATCTGGCCTGTCACAACCATCCGCATCTGGACCCGGGCCTGTCGATTCCTCTGGAGAAATCCGGAGTGATGCATGACGCCCTCATGCAAAGACGATACATTCTGGAGTTGGATTTTACGCGTTCCAAGTATTTCAAGGGGAAAAAGAATCCGCTCTTCCGGAATGATTTTTTCGTTTGCGTTCCATTAATGATCGAAAATGAGATCATTGGCGCCATCAATTTGAACGACAGCGAGAAGGGCACCTTTTCGGTGGAGGACCTGGATTTTGTGTTGACGGTTATCGAATTTATTTCCCTTTCGATCAGCAACGCCCTGTTGCATGAAAAAACCGAAATTCTTTCGGTGACCGATGGTTTAACCCAGTTGAATAATCATCGGCAGATGCAGATCATATTGAAAAGTGAATTCATAAGAAGCAAACGGTACAACGCTCCCTTGTCTTTAGTGATGATGGATGTGGACCATTTCAAAAAGGTCAATGACACCTACGGCCATCAAATCGGTGACAAAATCCTGGTGGCTCTGGCGGTGGCCATCACGCGTGTGTGCCGCGCCAATGACAGCGCGGCCCGCTATGGCGGGGAGGAATTTTTATTGATTCTTCCCGAGACTACAATTGCGGGCGCCAACCGGATCGCCGAGAGAATACGAAAGGAATTTTCGCGCAATGAATTTTTGGAAAACGGAGAACGCTTTAAAGTCACTGTCAGTTGTGGCGTGACGGAATTGGACAAGGAGCACATGATCAGTCCCGCCGATCTGATTCAAGTGGCCGACAAAGCTTTGTATCAGGCCAAGCAGGGCGGAAGGAACCGGACGGTGACCGGGAAGTGGAACGAAAATGCTGGAGATTGAGGAATTTAAAAAATTAAACAATCTGCCTTCTTTTCCGCAACAGATTGTGAAGGTGCTGGACCGGTTGGGTCACACTTCAAGTCTGGATTACAATATCCTGAAATTGATACAATTTGATCCCACCATGGCGGCCCGCATTCTGCACATGGCCAACCTGCCCCTTTATGGCTACGGCGCCCGGGTGGATTCAGTGCAACAGGCTTCCGGATTGCTGGGGCCGAGCGTGATCAAAAGTATCATCCTCACCACACCCATACTCGAACGGTTTGGAGTCAACGGCAATTATCATTCGAACGATCTGGATTTCCCGAAAATGTGGATCCATTCCATGGCCACCGGGATCATTGCGGGCGGGCTGGCGGAGCGATGGGATCCGCTGAACGCGAATTTTCTTTGTACCGCGGGTCTGCTTTTCGATATTGGTAAAATCGCTTTGGCGGTGCAATACCCAAAGGAAATGCAAGCGATTAGTAAAGCCAGAAAGAAAAAAAAGATCCGGCTGATTCATGCTGAGATTAAAACCCTGGGCCTGTCGCATTCTGAAGTTGCCCGTGAAATGGCGCGGGCCTGGAATTTTCCTAAAAATATGGTCGGTGTTCTGGGCAGTGATCCGTTGGCGGAAGACCTGAAGGAGAAGGTGATCCGCCAGTTGGCACGGACGGTAACACTGCAATCGCCCTTTTTACTGCCAGCGATTGAAAAGAACTCCGCCGTGGTGGGCCTGGCTAAAATCCTGGCGTCGTCGTGGGGATACGAGGATGATCTGGAGGGCCCCCTGCCGATGCAATACGATGCCCTGCTTGATTCGCTCGAGAAAACTCAGGAGGATATCAACGAAATGGAAGAAGACCTTAGGAAATTTGTGGCGTTTCAGATTGATGAATCATTTCCAGGTGAGTCAGGGTCATGACGGTTGCCTGGAATATGGGGAGGCGCATTGCAAGAGTGGCAAAAATCTAAACCTCTGGACCCATGTACTGGATAAAATTATCAAGGACTTTCCCGTCGAATTCTTCGACCATTTGTTTTTTCATCAAGATGAGAGTGTCATAAGCAGACATGGCTTTTTTATAGGGCCGCCGGGTGGTCAGGGCGTCGTACACATCCATCACTTTGCATACCCGGGCGAAGTAAGAGATGTCGTCTCCCGTCAGGCCACTCGGGTAGCCGCCTCCATTGTATCGTTCATGGTGTTGTGCCGCCATGTCGATGATGCCTGCCCCATAGCATTTCATTTCCCGCAGAATCGCCTCGCCAAACGGGGCATGATCCTTAATGGCTTCAAACTCCTGTTTGGTGAGCGCGCTGTTTTTGTTCAAGAGCTTGATATCGATTTTTGATTTGCCCACGTCGTGAAGCATTCCACCCAAACCCAATTGCCGCACGTCCGTCTTTGGGAGACCAATTTTTATGCCGTAGGTCATGCAGTAGAGACCCACATTAACGCTGTGCGTGTAGGTGTAGTAGTCCTTGTTGGTGATTTTTGAAATACCGTAAAAGCCGACTTCAACGTCTTTGAAGCACTCCTCCATCATTTCCATTACTTCGTCCGAGGCGCGGAGCACTTTATCGGTGGCGTTGTTTTCAAAAAACTCTTTCATGATATTTTTCGAAACTTCATAGACTTTCTCGGCCTTTTTTTCGAAAGGACAATTCGGGTCGTTCACTAATTTACGAAGCGTGGCCGTCGCATGCTGGTAATACTTAAAGAGGTCCTCTTCCTGAATGTAAAATTCATCTATCCCTTCGCCGGATTCCAGCAGGGTCATTACTTTGTCATGGTGCTCTGGCTTGGAGCTGGCGAATTTGACGAATTTATCGTTCCCAAAAACGCGGGTTTTATAATAAAGGTCAAAATGATCGCTACCGTCTTTGCTCAGGAACTCCAAATCTATTCTGCGGTAGGCGGCATCGGCTGTGGCTGATTTTTCCATGGTTCCAGCATCAAAATTTTTTTAATAACCCCTCACCAAATAGCATTGAGAAGAGTATTGAGTAGTTGCATTTAATAGATCTTCCGTCCGGCACTTCAACAAGTGTTTCTTCGGGCATTTTCAGATAATTTCGCCTACCTATAATATTCTAAAGGATGAAATCTTTTTATCAAGTCTTGATTGAGTAAGGGTTGCCCTTAATTCAAGCGGCAGGGGTTTTATCCTTGGGAAAAGCCTCCGGGCAATGGCTCATGAAATGCGCTATGGCGCGGGCGCATCCCAATAGGTCTGGCATGGAAAGGCTTTCACCCGGTTCGTGCATCCGGCAGTCTTGATCGTAAGGGCCAATGCAGAGCGGCGGAACGTTGCCCAGAGCCGTCATCAATTTGGCCACGAAAGGGATGGAGCCGCCACACCCGTAAAGGCAGGAGGGGTGTCCGTAGCCAACTTCCAGGGATTTTAACATGAGCGGAAAGGCCGGATGGTCAATGCCAGTGCTCCACGGAGCGCCCCCTTTGTCTTCTTTTAATTCAAGAGAAAACCCGGGCGGAACATTTTGGAACAGGTGGGTTTTCAAATGTTGTGCGGCAACCATTTCATCATTGCCCGGGGCCAGCCGGATTTCTATCAGGGTTTTGGCGATAGGATCGTTGAACAATCGCCGGGTTCCATCCGGCTCGGTGTGCAGGGCTTGCACGGTCACCTCGGAAATTCCGCCGCCCGGTTCAAAATATTTTTCCAGATCGGGGAAAGAAATTTTCCCATCCAAACCAATCATTTGGTCGAGCATTCGGGCTAGTTGGATCTCCGGAACAGGAAACGGTCCACCGGTCACCCCGGAATGCGGGTCCTTTACCGACGACTGCAGAACAACATCGAGGCTGGCCCAATCCGTTTGATGGGTTGAGTCCAAGGTCAATTTTAAATGAAAGGTGTTGAGCTTATTAAAAGCGGTTTCCAAAAAACCAACCCAGCCGTTGCCGTCGATCGGCTTGTGGACCCGGAAAGTCAAACGTGCGCCCGCAGTGCCCAGGACCACGCCGCCGGTGACGCGGTGACCGGGCCGGGCATTGGCGTAGGATTTTCGCAATTGGCTTTCGATGATTGCAACTTTGTTGGATGGCACCGTCAGGCTGGTTTCCGGAAGCAATCCCGCTGAAGACCGCAACGCTTCCAGGGACGTGGGGATGAGTCCGTAGCCCCGGCGCTCCTCTTCGGTCACGGGGCGGTCCGCATTGGCGATGGCCGTCACGGCGAGTGATTGATCCTCGCGGACCAGAGAGGCGATGACTTTATAAAGCGCGGTCTGCTCATCGATTTTATTTTCACCACTGGCCTTGCGCATGACGCCTTCCATTTGAAGGATGCCGCGCAATGAAGTGGTCAACCCGGGAACACCGGTATCGGGATTGACCACATCGGTGATGATGACGGCGTCTGAGGTAATGAAGAACTCCTTGTTTTGCAGGATCTGCTTGATGAGGGAATGGGAGCCGGATTCCTCCTCGGTTTCAAATATGACTTTGACGTTGCAGGGCAAGCGCGGTCCAGGAGCATCCTCGGCACCCTTCGGACTGCCCGGCCACGTTTTCAGCAAAGCGTCTATGGCCATGCCAATGGCGATCACCCCGCTCAGATCATCGGCGGCGCCGCGGCCATACGCCCGGCTACGATCCTCATTCCAGCGCAATTCGGTGGGCGGCACGCCGTCCCATTTCGCAAACCGGCCATCGTCCATATAAGGTTGCTTGTCCAGGTGCGCGTACATCAGCAGAGTGGGTTGGTCGGGAGCGGATAGGATTTCAGCCATCAGAATGGGGGTGGCCCGCTCTGGACCCGGCGGGGGCCGGTTGATTTTGATAAAGTCGAACCCGACGTCCTTCAAATAATCAGCCGCCAGTTCCAGAATTTCCTGCATGTCCGATGGCGCGATCCGATCCCCGTCAAATTCGTTGACGCCAAAGCTCCGGCTATCGATGCGCACCATCTCGGCCATCATCTTGAGATGCCGCTCCACCAGGGGGGAGCCGGCTTGAATGGCCTCCCGTGCTCGACCGTCCCATTCACTTGCAATCATTTTTCGGTTCTTTTTTTAGTTGGAATCAAGGCATTGGATCGCCAGCAAAGCTTTACTGAAACGTGCCAATCATATAGTATATGACGCAGTCGTGCAAAACACCTTGCCCATTGTCTGAAGGTTGATAGGCAATCAACAGACTCATCAGTTGCCAATGCCATGGATGGCAAATGTTCCAACCCATCTTAAACCTGTTTCGGTTGATCCGGATTTTAAAAGAACGCGGCAATTGGCCGCTCATTCGCCGTTCCCGCAAACAACTGTGCGATTTTATTTTGTGCCGCAACCCGCTCAACTCCAAATCTATTTTCAGCGTGCCGTTTTATTGGCATCGTCTGTTTAAGGGATTGGACATGCTGGTGTGGCGATTGGAAACTTTCGGTTTTCTCTTTTTGCCCGATGCCAGTGAGGACGATAAAAAGCAAATCAACAGCTGTCTCCCAGATCCTCTGGCGGGGGAAGCAGGGGATTGATCTCTGGGACCGTGCTTGTGGATTATTGGGTGCAAGGTACTGCTTGACCCATTAGCGCCGGGCTTTGGCGCCGGTGATGCATGTGAATACGCCTGCCGATGCGGAAATTCTAAACTTCCTATTGCACCGTGAAAACCCGAGGTGGGGGATTTTATTTTATGCCAACCGGTGGGTGGCCGAGCCGACCGCCGACCCGGCACAGATTCCCGCGTCTTTCGAACGCGACCCCACTGCCACCTGGGTGACCTGGGTGCAGAGTTTTAAATCGCTGGACGCAAAATTTGCAGGCCAACTGTATTTGAATCAAGCCAACGGTCGTTATGCTTATTTCACTTCGGCCCAAAACCGGGACCGGATCAAGTATGATTTTTCTGATCCTGGGATTGATATTGTAAAATAATTTTTCAGAAATTCTCTAACCTCAACGGTTGGTACGCCATTGGAAAATATCTACTACAAATCATATCCGGCACCAGACCAAGCCCGGTTTTCCATCCTCATTCCCACCTGGAATAATTTAAAATACCTTCAGCTTTGCGTCGACAGCATTCGCAAGCATTCCCGGTTCGCTCATGAGATCATTATTCATGTGAATGAAGGCGCCGATGGGACCCGCGAATGGGTCGAAGCGCAGGGGTTTTCCTACACCTTCACACCGCGCAACGCCGGCATCTGTTACGCGATGAATGCCATGGCCACCCACGCCGGGACGGAGCACCTGTTTTACCTCAATGACGACATGGTTGTTTGTCCGGATTGGGATTTTCATCTTTGGCGGGAAATGGAACGGTTGGATCATATTTATTTTTTGCTGGGTTCAGCGTTGATCGAGCCCAACGACACCGGGCACCCCTGCATGATTTATAGAGATGAATTCGGAGACAGCCTGGAGACTTTCAATGAGGCCCTGCTTCTCGAAAAATACATGAGTTTTCCCAAAGAAGATTGGCAGGGGGCGGGCGGGTCCGCCGTGGTGATTCCTAAAAAGCTGTGGGGGATTGTCGGGGGATACAGCGTGGAAATGTCACCCGGCATGTATTCGGACGTGGATTTCAACATGAAACTGTGGCACGCCGGAGTCCGTCTCTTCAAAGGCGTTTCCAAAAGCCGCATTTTCCATTTCAAACGCCGCAGTACGGGTAGAGTTTTCCAAAAAAATGACGGCAGGAAACAGTTCCGGGAAAAATGGAAGATTCCCAGCTCGCAGTTCAACAAACTCTATCTCCGGTTGGGGGAACCTTTCGATGGGCCCCTCCAACCTCCCAGGGAAAACTGGTGGCTAAAATGGACCCGTTTTCGTTCGCGGTGGATGTGACCCGTTCTACGCGAATTCGGAGAGGGGTTCCCGGCAGAACAATGAATGCGATTAGTTTGAAAGGAACACTGGCATGATCAGCGTGACCCTCATGGTGAAAAATGGCGAGAAGAATCTGGCGGACTGCCTCGAATCATTGAGGCCGTTTGACGAAGTGCTTCTGGTGGATACCGGGTCAACGGACCGCACGCTGGAAATTGCCCGCACGTTTGAAAATGTGAAAATAGTTGAGCACGATTTCATTGGTTTCGGTCCCACAAAAAACCTGGCGGCGGGTTTGGCCCGCAACGATTGGATTTTGAACATCGACAGTGATGAAGTGTTGACCGCGGAGTTGGCTCGGGCCTTGCTTGCTCTGGAGCCGAGCCCGAATGCGGTCGGTCGGTTTCCACGTCAGTCTTATTACAATGGGAAATGGATTCGAGGATGCGGGTGGTATCCGGACAAAATCATTCGCCTCTACAATAAAACCCACACCGCTTTCAATGACAACCTGGTTCATGAAAGCATACGGGTGAAGCCTGGCATGGCAGTGACCGACCTGGAGTGGCCGGTCAAACATTATCCGTATGACAGCGCGGCGTCCCTGGTCGATAAATTTCAGTTTTATTCCACATTATATGCGGACCAGAACAAGGGTAAAATTCGGTCCTCCCCTTTGAAGGCAGTGACGCGGGGAGGCGCCGCCTTTTTCAAGGGATATTTTCTGAGACGAGGGTTTGCGGAGGGTTACGAAGGGTTTTTGATCGCCCTGTGCCAGGGGTTGTCGACCTATTTTAAATACATCAAACTCCATGAAGCCAATAAAAATGCCCACTGACCCTTTTGCTCATGGCATTAAAACTCCCGCTCAGGAGTTGTGCGAGCCATCGCAAAAAGGCGAGGTTTTGGTGTTGCCGCAATCACAAATGCCAACGCGCCGGTCTTTTTGGATGATCACTTCTTTAGGTTCTTTACCGGTGTTTTGAGTTTCGTGTGAACCGTCGCAGTAAGGTTTATTTGCAGACTCCCCACAAGTGCAATAATATTTGATGCCCTCGGTTTCTTCGACATAATGGGGCTGGTTTTCGTAGGCCATGAGAGTTCCTTCAAAATGAAAAGGGGTTTCGGAATTGCCGGCGAACCGGCGTTCTTCTGATTATTTGAATCCGCGATTATGGTGGGTTTTGCAGGTGAAAGCAAGGCCCTTTAAATTATCTGAATAGGACAATTATGAAAGTTTTGGTCACCGGGGCTACCGGGTTCATCGGCAAACAATTATTGTTGCATCTGCGGGACCGGGGCCATGAGATTGTGGTGCTGACCCGCCAACCGGAAAAGGCTTGCGTGCGCTTGCCGGTTTTATGCCGCGTATTTTGCTGGGACAAATCTTTTCTGGAACCCCCTAAGGAGGCGTTCGATGGGGTCGACGCGGTGGTTCACCTGGCCGGAGAAAACATCATCGGCCGCTGGACCCCGGCGCGCAAGGAAGAACTCAGCCGATCCCGCCTGCTCTCCACCCGGCAAATCGTCAAAGTCCTGCACGGGCTGGAAAAGAAACCCAAGGTGTTTGTGTGCGCGTCAGGAGTGGGTTATTACGGAGACCAACCGGTGGCCGAGTTGGATGAAACCGCCCCGCCCGGCAAGGACTTCCTGGCGGACTTGTGCCGTCGCTGGGAGGCCGAGGCCATGCAGGCTGAGGCGGTGGGGATTCGCACGGTGTCACTCCGCATCGGTGTCGTCCTCGGCTCCGACGGCGGCGCGCTCCAAAAAATGTTGCCGGCGTTTCGGCTTGGGTTGGGCGGGGCTCTGGGGCATGGCAGGCAATGGCTGAGTTGGATCCACGAGCGGGACATGGCGGGGCTCATTCTGCACGCCATCGAAAATTCGGAGGTGATGGGGCCCGTCAATGCGGTCAGCCCCAACCCAGTCTCCAATGCGGACTTCGCGAAGGCGCTGGCCCAGGCGGTCCACCGGCCGGCGTTTTTGAACGTGCCGGCGCCCGTCGTGAAACTGCTGTTGGGGGACGTCGCCGGAGTGGTGCTTGCCGGCCAGAAAGCTTTCCCCAAAAAAGCGCTGGCGTGCGGATACACGTTTCACCACCCGAAATTATCGTCAGCGCTCGCCACACTGTGCGACCGGGTGACCCATGAACTTTTAATTGAACAGTGGGTGCCGCAACCGCTGGATAAAGTTTTCGCGTTTTTCAGCGACACCAAAAATTTGGAACTTTTGACTCCGCCGCATCTGCGTTTTAAAATTACCGGGCAATCGACAACTTCCTTGCAGGAAGGCACCCGCATCAATTACCAGCTCAAGTTGCACGGTGTGCCGTTCCGCTGGCAGTCCATTATCATGGACTGGAAGCCGGGCGAACGGTTTTCAGACATTCAGGTGCTCGGGCCTTACCGGCTGTGGCACCACACCCACGATTTTATTGAGCAGGACGGCGGCACCCTGATCCGGGACCGCGCTGTTTACCGCATTCCCCTGGGGGTTGCCGGTGACTTGCTCCTGCGTTCTTTTATTCGGAAAGATTTGGAAGCCATCTTCATCTATCGCTGGCACAAGGTGCGGACCGAGCTGGGCGAGGTGCCCCCGCAGCCAGAGGGCTAACGTTTTTTATTATTGTCGAAGATTATTGAGCGCCAGGCAGAGTTGGACCCTATTGGCTCCGGCACTTCGCCGGCCAGCGTGCCACTGGACCCGACAGGTTGAACTTTGGAACTGTGCTCAATAATTGTTGGTCGCGAGTCGGAGTTTGACCTATTGCCTCCAGGTGTAACCTGGCCCCTTCTCCGAAGAGGGCTGGGAGGTTTGCTTATTTTATGAGGGTCTTTTAAACAGGACCCATTTTTGGAGGAAAAAAAATTGAGGCGGTTTTTGTTTTTTATGTTGGTGTTGTGGTGGGGCCCGGCTCTTGCGGCCGAGCCTGAACCCCCCTACCGTCAGGCGCTTCCCGGTTATACCTACCAGTTTCCCCGGGACTTTTTTGCGCACGAGGAATTTCAAATCGAATGGTGGTATTACACCGGCCACCTTGCGGATGCCGACGGGCGTTCGTTCGGTTACCAGTTGACTTTTTTCCGCGTGGGGCTGGCCAACGATTCCGAAAAAATAAATTCATCCAAATGGCGGGTCGGGCAGATTTATTTTGCGCATTTGACGATTTCAGATTTGGCCGATCAAAAATTCTACTTTTTTGAACGAATCAATCGCAAGGGATTGGGATTGGCCGGGGCCGATACCGACCGCCTCCACGTTTGGAACGAGGATTGGACCCTGACCGCAAACGATCGGGTGCATCATCTCAAGGCCCAGCAAGCGGGTGTCGGGCTGGATCTGCAATTACAGCCTCGCAAAAAACTGGTGATTCATGGGCAGAACGGGGTCAGCCAAAAAGGCGGGCAACCGGGCAACGCGTCGCATTACATTTCTCACACGCGCATGCAAACCCAGGGGACCCTCTATTTAAAAGGAAAAAAATATAAAGTGACCGGAACCAGCTGGATGGATCACGAATTCTCCAGCAATCAACTGAACTCAGAGCAAGTGGGTTGGGACTGGTTCTCGGTTCAGCTCGACAACGGCGCGGAGATCATGCTGTACTTGATTCGGTTGAAGGATGGCTCGGTCGAGCCGTATTCCAGCGGGTCCCTGGTGCGAGCCGATGGCTCGCAGGAACACCTGGCTCTCCGTGAATTTTCCATTGAACCCACCGGCGAATGGACCAGCCCGCACACGGACACCGTTTATCCCGCGGGATGGATAATGAGTCTGCCCGGATCGAAGACTCGATTGATCATTTCTCCGGATATGCCCGATCAGGAATTGCACCACCTGCGCTCGATTGGAACGTCCTATTGGGAAGGGAGCGTCAGCGTCCAGGGCACGCAGGAGGGTCAGCCCGTTACCGGCAAGGGCTATGTGGAACTGGTGGGTTACACCAAACCACTCACTCAGAGTTTACCGGGCAACTAGGAAAAAATCAGGCTGAGGCAGGTGACCCCGCCGTCGGCTTTTTCAAATTCGCTCATCGCCAGGGGAACGACCTCAAACCCGTGTTGGGCGATGCGATCTGCCAGATCAGGAAATCCCTCAGGCATCAACACGTGGTTCCCCACCGCGAGACAATTAGCCGCATACCGTTCCTCCTCAAGGACCTCGATCCGCTCGAAGGTTGCAAACGCGGCAGGCTCCACGGAAGTGGGGTCGATCACCAAAACATTTTTCCCCAGATAGCTGGCAAAGGTTTTGAGGTGTGGGCCGCGATGCACCGGCACGGTCACAATCTTTTTGCGGGTGAATTGGGATAAGGCCTCCGCCGCCTGCCGGTTGGTGCGTTGCGACTGGCCGACAAACACCGTGGATTCGGTTTGCAAAATGTCGCCGCCGTCAATCAGGACGGGCGCCTTCAGCGTTTCAACTGGCAGAAATTTTTCCAAAGGTTTCCGGATGTGCAGGGTTTCGCCATGACGGCTGGCTTCTTTCATGAAAGTCAATAAAGCCCGGTCCGCCATAATCACCGCGTTGTCTTCGATAAAAGTGCTGTCGGGAAATTCGTCCAGGGGTGCGAGGCAGGTGACGGTGATCCCCGTCTTTTCGAGGGCTTCCACATAACCGCGATGCTGGTCCACGGCCCGGTCGAAATCAATACTCTTTTTTTCAGAATGATGGGACAGGGCGTGTACGAACGAAGGAGCCGGTGGCCGAACCAAAGCGAGGACAGTCATTTTTCAAGAGCGTGTGGTGATTTCACCTTGTTATGCTTCTTTTGGCCAAACCGGAGACCATAAATTTCCCCTCCTTGCTTTTAACCCCGGACAGGGAGGCATCACCTCCGACGAGGCTGGGATAAAGTTTACCCTCTCTTTTCTCAAATAGGATGACCACTTCATGTGGACTGTCTTCGAACTTCAACCTCAGGCCAAACTTTTTCCCGTCTTTGGAAAACCGC
>SMVS01000067.1 GCA_004357435.1 Nitrospina sp.
CAAGAGCTCTCTTTTGGCCACCCTTATCCCCCGAAATATCCGGTTGAGCGAGGCTCCCAGCCACGGCAAGCCCATTTTTTTGTATGACAACCGTTCCAAAGGAGCCGATTCCTATATCGAATTGGCCCGGGAGATCATCGCGCGTTCCAAGAAACCCGCGGCAAAATCAACTCTTGAAACCAGTGAGACCGCATCGTGACCAGAAAAGCTTTAGGCAAAGGTATTAATGCTCTTATCCCGAATTTTGAAATGGAAGATACCCCGGCGGATCCCGGCAAAACCGGTATGGTGGAACTCCTGATCGATGAAATATCTCCGGGAGCCACTCAGCCGAGAAAAGATTTCAACGACGAAAAACTACAGGAATTGGAGCATTCCATCCGGGAAAACGGGATAATCCAGCCCATCGTGGTGCAAAAGCGGGAGAATGGCTATGCAATCATCTGTGGCGAGCGGCGCTGGCGGGCCAGCAAAAAGGCCGGCCTCAAAAAAATACCGGTCGTCATCCGGGAAGCCAGCAACACCGAATCCCTGCAATTGGCGCTGATCGAAAACATCCACCGCCAGGATTTGAATCCGATAGAAGAAGCCCAAGCCTATAAACGGTTATCACAGGAATTCGGGTTGACCCAGGACATCATCGCCAGGCGGGTGGGAAAGAACCGGGCGACCATCGCCAATTACCTGCGCCTTCTCAAATTGTCGCGGGGATTCCAGGAGGATTTGATCTGCGGGCGTTTGACCATGGGGCATGCCCGGGCCATGCTGGCACTTAAAACCGAACAGGAAATGGAGGAAGTGCGGCGGGAAGTGCTCAACCGCAACATGAACGTCCGCCAGCTGGAATTCCACATTCAACAGAAAAAATCGAGCGAAGCCGGACCCCGGCCCCGGCCCAGTATCGCCCAAAAGGACATATTCATAAAAGACCTGGAAAAGGAACTGCAGCGCCATCTGGGCACCAAGGTGGTCATCACCCCTGCCAGAAAAGGTGGCAAACTTATTGTTTTATATTATTCTATTGATGATTTGAACCGGATTCGTGATATGATAATAAAATAAATTCTGAGGTCGCACAGAGCCTTGTTTTTTTCCAACCCATAAACGCTCGCCGAGGGGGGAAGACAATGTCCGCAAAAGATCGTGTTGAGAACATCAAAGACATTAAGGCCTATTTAGGCGAAGACACCGTTTTCAGTGGAACGCTGACGTTTAACGGCGTGGTCCGTATCGACGGCCGCATGGACGGTGAGGTGCACACCGATGACACGTTGATCATCGGAGAAAAGGGAATATTGGAAGCCGATATCACGGCGGGAACCGTGATCTGCCACGGGAAAATCAAGGGCACCATCAAAGCCGCGAAGCGCATCGAAATTCACGCCAACAGCGAAGTGGTCGGTAGCATTTCCGCGCCTTCTCTTTTGGTGGAAACCGGTGCGTTGTTCGACGGCACCTGTGACATGACCGGCAACGAAAGCAAGATCATCAAACTGGTCAAAAACGAAGAGGTGGAATCGGCCACTTCCCAGTAAAGGCATTAATGGACCCAGGCCGGCGGATCCCACCCATCCCCTGCCGGCCGGGTTTGGTTCCCCGTTCTCCCGCGCGCCATAAAAACCTTTTATTCCAAATAGTTATTGAGATTTTAACGGACCCCCCTTACAATATTTATGTATGTCACAAGAAGGGAAGGGTTGTTTGTATGTGGTGAGTACTCCCATTGGCAATCTGGGAGACATCACTTACCGGTCTGTGGAAACGTTGCGTCAGGTTGCGCTGATCGCGGCGGAGGATACGCGTCGTACCCGAATTCTCCTGAATCATTACCAGATCGCCGTACCGCTTTCCAGTTACAACAGCTATAACCAAACCCGGAAGGGTCCTGAACTCATAAAAAAAATAAACCAGGGGGAAGATATCGCTCTGGTTTCGGATGCCGGTACGCCGGGGGTTTCCGATCCTCTGTACCATCTGGTGCAGTTGGCGCTGGATGAAGAAGTCCAGGTGATCGCCCTGCCCGGCGCTTCGGCGGTGCTGTCGGCGTTGACGGTGTCGGGGTTGCCCATGGACCGTTTTCGGTTTGAAGGTTTTTTGCCCCGTAAAAAAAGACGCAAAAAAACGATTGCCGCGCTGGCGGAACGATCCGAAACGGTGGTGTTGTTCGAATCGCCCCAACGTATCGACAAAACCCTGAACGAACTCAGGGAAGCGTGCGGCAACCGTCCCGCCGCCCTCACCCGTGAATTGACCAAGATGCACGAAGAGGTATTGCGTGGCGGGTTGGACGAATTGTGCCGAGTCAGCCGGGGACGCAAATGGAAGGGCGAAATAACTTTAGTCCTTTCGGGCAACCCTGAAACAAAAAAGAACAAGGAGACTTGATGTCGATCATTTCGGTGGTGGGTCCCAAAGGCGGGATCGGCAAAACCACAATATCCATCAATACCACGGCGGCGCTGACTCGGGCTTTGGGTTCGGGCAAAAATATCAACCGGATTTGTCTGGTCGATCTGGACCTGCGCCTGCCGACCATCACCAGCCTGCTGGACAGCCATCCGGCCAAAACATTTTACGACCTGTTCGAATGTCTGGATAACAAAGTTTATCAGGTGGATTTCCTCCGCACCGTTTACCAGATTGTCACTTGGTTTGAGTCCTACATCGACGGCGACATTTCCGCCAGCCACGACAAGCTGATCGACGCCTTCCACCATTACAAGGCCATGAACACCGAGTTGTTCATGTCCTCGGGATTCAAATTCGGAAACGCCATCGAGGAAATGCTGATCCAGAGAAGCGAGATCAAGTCCTTGTCCCAGATCAAAGCATTGCGATCCACGATCAGAAAAATCGACCTCAAGGAATACCGCCGTCTGCTGGAGGAAATGGATAAAACCGCCAGACCGGTGATGGCAGAATATATCAACTACATCGAGGAGTATGGGTTTTCGATCATCGGCGGAGAGGTGCCCATTCTCGGCAAACGGGGGCACCGCAAGCGGATCAACCAGCCGGAGTTTCTCCTGCGCTTTCTCGAGTTTCTGGACGGCGTGTTCCAGAAGTTTGAATACGTGATTGTGGATACCCCGGCGGGCGGGGTCAACCACCTGTCGTCACTGATGAACGTGATCGACCAGGTGCTGTTCGTGTTCGACCTGAGTAACACCATTGCCATCAACGGCAGTATCGACGCCCTGCATTCCTTCATCGATTACTACGAGGAATTCCAGGTCGACTATGCGAAGGGGCAACTGATGGGGCTCGACCGCGCGCACGTCAATCGCCTTATCGCGCAAAAGGGAAAGGGCGATTTGTACCAGTCCATCAAAAACAAAAAACTGGGCATCGTATTCAACCGTTGCCAGAACAATCAGGAAATCGAAAACGCGCTAAAAATGATTCGGGATTACCTCACAACGCTGGACAAATTCCACCAATACAAATCTCGAATCCATATTGTCGGGTTGGTGCCCCAACATAAAGTCATCAACATCACCAACAACAGAAAATCGATGTTCTATAATATGGACATTGCACTGAGCGAACGTATGGACCTGGTGGCCAAAGGCATCCTGTCGGACAACACCATCTGCCCCACGCTGGCGGATAACGACAAAACCATCATCCGTTATTTGAGCAAATTCAAAAAACCCCAGTTGCTCGACCGATTGACCAACAAGGTCGCCAGCAACGCCAACTGACCGGACTATGGAAACGATCAAGCTCAAGGTGCTCACGCAGGCGCAATACCAGTTTCTGGCATCGAAAGATCCCAATGACTATTACGACAACCGCACCCGCGAGCAACTCTACAGCCTGATCGAGAAGTTGAAAGACCACAAAAAATACCGCACCCGGGAAGAGTCCCGCCTGCACAAAATTTTCCAGGAGGCTCAGTTCGGCATCCTGTTGCCCGGCAACCGCAAAACCACCGGCCCCCTGAAGTTCAAAGTGTCCCTGTGCATCAACGGGGAACACGTTGGCGACGTGACCACCGGCGGCACGCTGATCATCAGCGACCAGGGCAGCGTGCGGGGCAACGTGATCGCCGAGGAAATCATCTGCAAAGGTCAAATTACCGGGAACGTTTCAGCCAGACGGAAACTGACCCTCTATTCCAGCGGAACGCTGGTGGGCGATCTGGTGGCGCCCGCGGTGCACATTGCGCCCGGAGCCCTGTTCCAGGGAAAATGCAAACTGGGCATGCCGCAACCCCATGCCGTGGAGATTCCGCAGGAACGGGTGCCCCTCAAAAACCGGATCGGCCAATTGTTCAAGGTGGGCTAGGTCTCAGGCCGCCCTTTCACTCGGCACGGAATGGATCTCCTCCGAAGTGCGGAGGCAGAGTTTGTTATGACCGACAAGAAACTCAATGCACTCAGCATCACCGAATACAATTTGATCGCCACCAAGGATCCCACCGGCAGCTACGACCGCCGCACCCGGGAAAATCTGTATGCGATCATCGAGAAACTGATCGAAGCCCGCTCCGAGCTGTCCCCCCTGGAATTCACGGTTTACCAGAAATTTCGTGAAGCGAATTTCGCCCCCCTCGACGAAAAAGACAAAAGAGTCAAATTCGAAGTGATCCGTTACCTGTTGTCCGACCGGGTCCGGCAAACCGCGAAAATCACCGGCATGGCCGTGTCCGGCCTGGTGGTGACCCTGCTGGCGGTTTACCATTTGTTCCTGAGTGACGAGATCCGGAAGCAGGTGGACGTAGCGTATTATGCCGGTTTGAACAAGCTGGGGCTGGCGTCCAAGGAGGAAATTGACCTGGTGCAGAACAGCCTGCACCAGACCGAAGCCACACTGATCCAAACCAAAAAGAAAAACGAAGAGCTGGCCCAAATGGTGGATCAGATGATCCAGAACAACAAGGTCGCCGAAAACTTCAAGCACATCGTCAAGCGCATCTATGACGATCCCCGCACCGTTTACACCCAAACCGCCGACCGGGTCGACCTGAAATTCGGCAAAAACCAGATTGCCCGCTACCGGCAGGATCCCGAGATGTGGTACCTGCTGGGCGTCCTCGAGACCGGTATGCTGAAAGTGTATTACGATGACGAACAGATCATGGCAATCGAAACCATTTTCGGCCGCAAAGGAGAGGAAACCCCGCTGGGCGAATACGTGATCAAAAACCGCCTGCACCAACCCACTTGGTATAAAAAGGAAATCGTCAACGGCAAACAGGTGGTCCGTCCCATCCCCTTCGGCGACCCGGATCATGAAATCGGCCACTGGTGGCTGGGCCTGCAACAGCTGAGCCCGAAGGTGCACGGCAGTTACGGCATCCACGGCGTCAACCTCAGCAAGGCCAACGAATTTTTCAAAAAGAACTTCGACTGGCGCAACGGCTCCGCCGGATGCCCCAACATTCAGGAATGGTACCTCGATTTCCTGGCCCACGTCCTGCCGATCGGCACCCACGTCAACATCGTCCAGAAAGACAAGTGGATCAAATCCACCTGACCTAAAAGAATAAAAACCCTGTAGCCAAAGAAAGCATAAGCATCTCCCCTAGAATCTCATCCTCGCCTTTAAGGGGCGGGGAATTTTAAATTTCCTCCAGGCGTAGCCTGGTGCCGGGGTCCGCAACCCATTCAAAAGGGAGAGGTCAAGAAGGTAGATACTTGACGGGCCGTGTCATATATGGCACACTTAGTTATGATACGTCCCAATAAGAAGATCATTGCCGAATTTTATAAAACCTTGTAAGGCAATGAACCGGTGCGGGAATGGTTGTTGAAGCTGAACAGGGAAGACCGGAAAAATATCGGCAAGGACATTCAAAAGGTTGAATTGGGTTGGCCGATTGGAATGCCTTACAGCAAACCTCTGGGACATGGGCTTTATA